>DAOUKN010000174.1:0-6977 GCA_034421255.1 Chloroflexota bacterium
TGGTATCGCGACGAAAGCTCTCCAGGGCCTGCTCGTCGATCTCGATGCCCAGGCCGGGCGCCTCGGGCACGCGGACGTAGCTGTGTTGGATATCGAGCGGCTCGGTGAGCAGATCGTCGGCGTAGACGTTAGACGCCGTCACGGCGGGCCAGCGCGCGGCGGGCAGCGCGGCCGCCACGTGAGCGGCGAAGGCCGTGGTGATGCCCGTGCCCACCAGTTGGACGAAGAACGGCAGATTGGCCGCGTGCGCCAGGGCGGCATAGTGCAGCGTGGCGGCCAGGCCCTCGCCATGGCCGGCGAAGCCGTCGCAGACGCCTTCCCGCATGGCGGTGAGAAAGTCCGGCTCTTCGAAGTGCAGCGCGATGGCGCGCCGCGATTTCGCGCGCAACGCCGCGTTGCCGGCGACGTCGCGCTGGGGAATCGGCGTCTCGAACATGTGGATCTTGGGAAACGCCTCGAGCTCGGCCAGGACCTGCTGCGCGAATCCGGCGTCGAGCAGAAATCCGTTGAAGTCGAGGTCGAACGTCGTGTGATCCGGCGTGACGGCGCTGATCGCCTCCATCTGCGCCGTCAGGTCGAACCATGGGCGTGGCTTGAGCTTGAAGGCGGTGTAGCCCGCCGCCAGGGCGTCCTCGGCCTCGGCGGCCCAGTCCTCAGGCGGCATGTCGTAGCACCACCACGCCAGCGGGACCCAGGCGCGCGCCCGGCGTCCGATGAGCCGGTGCGCCGGAACGCCGAGCGCCTTGCCCGTGAGGTCGAACATGGCCTGCTGCAAGCCGCTGCCAAGCTCGTCGCGCCAGAGCAGCTCCGCCGGATTGCGGCCCAGAATGCCGGCGTCCACAGCGGCCATGTCGCGAACCCAGTTGTGCATGGCGCGGGACTCGCCCCAACCGACGATGCCGGCATCGGTGGTGACGCGGCAGACCTCGATCAGGGAGAAATCGAAGATCCCGCGCCGCATGTGCGGCTCGGTGCGCGCGGTAAACCCGACGTCAAGCTCGATGCGCTCGACGCCCGTGATCTTCATACCGGCACGAGACCCATGGGAACTACCACGTGCTTCCTGCCCTCCATAACCGTCATTCCCGCGAAGCCTGTCCCTGCGCAGGCGGGGAGCGGGAATCCACCCCTCATTCAACCTGGCAGCGGAAAGGGTGCGCCCGGTCATCCATAAGCCCGGATGGATTTTGCAAAGGTCTCCAAAGGGAGAGGGAACTATGCAATCGTCTCCGACTCCGTGTACCGGTGCCGCTCCAGGTAGCCCTCGTCGATGTCGACGCCAAGACCCGGCCGGTCGCTCACCGTCAGATAGTCACTCTCGAAGCCCAGCGGCTCGCGCAGCGGCGCGTTGTAGGCGGGGATCCAGTTCATCGCGTGCTCCAGCCGGTAGAAGTTCGGCGTCGTCAGGCCCACGTGCGAGCCCGCCGCGATCTGGATGGGCCCGGCGGCGTTGTGCGGGCTCAGGGGCACGTAGTGGGCCTCGGCCAGCGCGCCGATGCGCCGCAGCTCGCTGATGCCGCCGGTCCAGCACACGTCGGGCATGACGAAGTCGGCCAGCCGCCGCTCGAGGATCGGCGCGAAATCGAAGCGCGTGAACAGGCGCTCGCCCACGCAGATCGGCACGGCGGTGTTCTCGCGCACCTGCCGCAGCGCGTCGTGGCTTTCTGGGGGCACGGGCTCTTCCAGCCAGGCGATGTCCAGCTCGGCCAGGCGATCGGCGACGCGGATGGCGCTGGGCACGTCGTACTGGCCGTGGGCGTCGATGAGGATGTGGACGTTGGGCCCCACGGCCTCGCGAATGGCCGCGATGCGAGCGATCCCGCGCGACTCGTGCTCCGGCGTGATCTCGCCGCTCACGTATCCGGGAAACGCCTCCGCCATTTCGGAGAAGGGATCGATCTTCATCGCCTGATGGCCCAATTCGACGGTCCGCAGCGCCGCCTCGGCGAAGTCCCGCGGCTCCTGCGCGTCGTCCGGCCACCACGCGTTGGCATAGACCGGCACCGTCTCGCGCACCTTGCCGCCGAGCAGGTCGTAGATCGGTCGGTCCAGGTCCTTGCCCTTGATGTCCCACAGCGCGATGTCGATGGCGCTGAGCATCTGCGTGGGCATCCCGCGCGAGCCCATGTACGTATAGCGCCGGTAGATGTCATGCCAGATGGCCTCGATCTCGGACGGATCCCGGCCAATCAGCATGTCGCGAATCTGCCGCAGGCCATGGTCGACAATCAGCGCCGACCCGCCCGCCCAGGTGGACCCCTCGCCCCAGCCCGAGATACCCGCGTCGGTGTCCACCCGCACGAACAGGATCGGCCCGAAGCGCGGGTTGACGTCGGGATTCGCGTAGAGAAACGTGCGGACGTCGGTGATCTTCATCGAAGGGCGCTCCCGTCGCGTGTCACCTCAGGGCGCGATTGTGGACGACGCGGCGGCGGGTGTCATACGGAGAGGCGCCGCCCCGGCCCGTCCTCAGTTCGTCGCGCGGCGGTATTCGTAGGTGGCGGCGGCGACTAGGACGGCGCTTGTACCTAGCAGCACCCAGAAGCCCGGGACGATGTGCTCCCAGACCCAGCCGTCGATGATGACGGTGCGGACGGCGACGAGGATGTACTCGACGGGATTGAGTCCGACGGCGAACTGGAACCAGCCGGTGATGAGCTCGCGCGGCATGAAGGCCGAGGTGAGAAACGCCAGCGGCATGAACAGCAGCCAACTGTTCACGGTGACCTGCACGCTGCGGGTGCGCACGGCGATGATCAGCCCCACGCAGCCCATGGCCACGCCGAGCAGCGTGGTGGCCACGATGACGGCCAGGATGCCGAGCACGCCGCCTTCGAACCGCACGCCGATGGCCGTGGCCACCAGGATGATCGAGACCACCTGGGCGATGGCTCGCGTGGCGCCGATGGCGAGCGTTCCCAGCAGGATCGAGAAGCGGTTGACGGGCGACAGCAGCAGCTTGTCGACGTAGCCCGACATGATGTCGGTGAGCAGCACCATGGCCATGTCGCTGCCGCTGAAAACGACGGCCATCACGATCACCATGGCGGTCAGGAAGGCTTGGTAGTCCGCGGCCGGGAATCCAGGCAGGCCCGTGATGCCGCGCAGCGGCTCCCCGAAGAAGAGATACATGACGGCGGACGAGAGCACGGCGGCCACGATCATCGTGGGCTGCGCCAGCCAGGTCTTCAGATTGCGGACGTAGATGTACGAGCTCTCGCGCAGGATCAGCATGGTTACCTCCGATTCACGCCCATCCACTGGCCCCACACGCGCGACTCGGCGTCCTCATCGGCGTCGGCCTCGCGAATCTCGCGTCCCGTGTGATGCAGGAAGACGTCGTCGAGCGATGGGCGGGTGACGGCCAGATTGGCCACGGGGATTTCCACGTCGTTGAGGGCGCGCAGGATCGCCGGCGCGGCGGCGCCGCCGTCGTCGACCGTGGCCGTCAGCCCGTCGGGCGTGGTGTCGGCTTCCCGCACCCAGGGGAGCTGACGCAGGGCGCCGATCGCGGTGTCGGCGCGGCCGTCGGGGGAGTCCGTGGGACCGAAGGAGACGCGCACCACGTCGCCGCCGACGCCGGCCTTGAGCGCGCTGGGCGAGCCCTCGGTGACCAGGCGTCCGTGGTCGATGATGGCCAGCCGCCGGCACAGCCGGTCGGCCTCGTCCATGTGCTGGGTGGTGAGCATGATGGTCACGCCCTGCGCGTTGAGCTGCTCCAGGTGCTCCCAGATCGCCAGGCGGCTCTGGGGATCGAGGCCGGAAGTCGGCTCGTCCAGGAACAGGATGTTTGGCCGGTGCATGAGCGCGCCGGCCAGGTCGATGCGCCGCCGCATGCCGCCGGAGTACGAGCCGATCTTGCGCTTCCCGACGCCCGACAGGCCCACCAATTCCAGCAGCTCATCGGCGCGGCGGTTGGCCTCGGCGCGTCCGATGCCGTAGAGACGCCCCTGCAAGACCAGGAAATCGCGTCCCTTCGAGAGATCGTCCAGGCCGACCTCCTGCAGCGCGACGCCGATGGCCGCCCGGACGGACCGCGCGTCCTCGTCGATGTCGATGCCGGCGACTTCCACGCGCCCGCCGCTCTTGGACAGCAGCGTGGCCAGGATCTTGATGGTGGTGGTCTTGCCCGCGCCGTTGGGGCCGAGAAAGCCGAAGAACTCGCCCTGCTCGACGGTGAAGTCGATGCCGTCGATGGCACGGGTGCCGCCGGGATAGGTCTTCTCCAGGCCCTGGACGACGACGGCGGGTTCACGCTGCAAGTGTGACTCCGATAGGCGATGCGACGTGCCGCGGCGAGCCTACCAGCGGGTGCGGCTCCGCGACTGGAAGGGAGCCTACACGGGGCGCGGCAGTGGCAATCCACCTGGGGCCGGCCTCATGCTGCACGCAGCGCGGGGCACCGAGCAACTCTTGAAGGCTGCTCCCGTTCGTGGTGAGCCAGTCGAACCATGAACGGCGCCCTTCGACTTCGCTCAGGGCGAACGGTCTGAGTTCTGGACCTGGATTCCGGCGTGCGCCGGAATGACGAATGGGCTGCGCGGCGGTGGCGCTAGCCGTATGGCTTCAGCGTCGCCAGGTCGATCTCGATCCCGAAGCCGGGAGCGTCGGAGGGACGCAGGCGGCCGTGGACCGGGTGGGCCGCGCCGGGGACGGACACGGCGTCGGCAAGGTCGGTGCCGGGGCCCGAGGCCACGAAATACTCGCCCCAGGGAATCCCCGGCAGGGCGTAGCAGGCGTGCTGGCCGTAGGGCTCGTTGACGCCGGCGTGCGGGATGACCGAAAGCCCCGCCGCGTCGGCGATGGCGCAGATGCGCATCAGGGCCGTGATGCCGCCCACCCACATGATGTCGGGCTGCAGGATGTCCACCAGGCGGCGGCTGGCGGCGTGCTGGAAGGGCGCGGGCGTATACCAGTGCTCGCCGGTGGCGAGCGTCTGCCAGGGCACGCGGTCGCGCAGCGCGGCGTGGCTGTCCATGTCCTCGGAGCGCAGCGCCTCCTCGATCCACTTGAGCTTGAAGGGCCGCAGCTCCTCGATCAGTCTGACGGCGTACTCGACGTCGAGGGACATCCAGCAATCCAGCATCAGCTCGACATCGGGGCCGACGAGGTCGCGCAGGGCGGCGATGTCGTCGATGTTGCGGCGGAGGCCGTCCAGGCCGTCGGACGGGCCGTAGCGGCAGGGGTGCTTGGTGGCGGTGAAGCCCAGCTCCAGGTGCCACTCGTGCTGCGGCCCGGTGGCGTAGCAGACGATCTCGTCGCGCGATGGGCCGCCGAGCAGCTCGTACACGGGGCGGTCCAGCACCTTGCCCTTGAGGTCCCAAAGGGCGAGGTCGATGGCGCTCACCGCGTACGAGGCGATCCCGGTGGCGCCGAATGGCGAGCACAGCCGCAGCATCATGTCGTAGAGCCGCTCGGTGGCCAGCGCCGGTTCGCCGACGATGCGGGGGCCGAGATAGTCGTCCACCAGGGCGGCCATGGGCCGTCCGATCGCGCCAATGCCGAGGCCCTGCGTGCCGTCCTCGGCGGTTACGACCACGCCCACGCCGGGCCAGTCCGGGGTCCAGCTGGAGCGCACCTCGGCGTAGCGCGGATAGGGGGCCATCGGCGAGCCGACTCGGGCGTCCTCGGTCCACGACGCACGCGGTTTGCTCGTGGCGCGCCGTTCGCCGAAGTCGAGGGCGACCGCTTGAATGCTGCCGATCTTCACCGGCTTGGGGCTACGGGTAGCTGACCGACTCGCCCGGCTTGAGCTCGATGACGCTGGTGCGGGGCGTGAGGTCGGCGATGCGCCGCCGCAGGTCGTCGATATCCGCCGCCTGGTTGGGGAAGGTGTCGTAATGGCAGGGGATGACGGCGCGCGGCCGCGTCAGCGCGGCGGCCATCGCGGCCTCCTTGACGCCCATGGTGTACTTCCCGCCCGCCGGCATGATCACCAGGTCGGGCGCGTAGAGCTGGCTGATCAGCGCCATGTCGCCAAACACGCCGGTATCGGCCGTGTCGTAGATCACCGGCCCGTCGTCGAAGGTCAGCACGAAGCCGCAGACGCTGCCGTCCGGCTCCGCGTAGGCGGCGCCTTCCCGGTACGCCGTGCCGTGCATGCCGGTCGAGTGGTCGGCGCGCACCATCGTGTAGGCCACGCCGCCCAGCTTGACCGTGCCGCCGATGTTGAGCGGGCAGGAGTCGGTGTCGAAGCCGATGCCGTGGGTGTCGGCGTATCCGGCCACTTCCGGGCTGGCGATCAGCGTGGCGCCGGTCTTCTGGACGATGGCGATGGCGTCGCCGAGGTGGTCGACGTGCCCGTGGGACACGCACACGACGTCCGCGCGGTCGACGTCGGCTATTCCCTCCGAGCAGACGGGGCTGTCGTCGAGCCAGGGATCGAAGTAGATGACCTCGCCGGTCGGGGCCGTGAAGCGAAACGACGCGTGGCCGAGAAAGTCGATTTGAACCGATTTCATGGGATTGGGACCTCCGTGATGGCTGCTTGGGCGTCGTCCAGTGCGGCTAGCTCACGCTGAACACGAGCGTCTGGTGCCGAATCTTGTCGTCTTCGATGATGAAGGTATCGGTGCCCGACGCGCTGCGGCCGTCGGCGTGACCGCCCTGCCACTCCAGCACCACGATCGGCTCGGCGGTGGTCACCGACACCTGCTCGACGGCGAAACCGTCCAGCGCGCCGCCGATGTCCTCGAAGAACGCAGTGATCTCCGCGTGACCCTGGGCGACCTGGCCCGGTCGTACGAAGAGCGCGTCGTCGGCGTAGTCGGCAAGCAGGCGGTCCATGTCGCCGGCCATAATCGCGTCCCAGTGATGGTCGAACACCTCTTGGGCGGTTCGCATCTGGCGGCCTCGCTTCGGGGGCGCCGGCTTGGCGTGGCGGCGCGGCGGGGACTTTATGATACCGAGGTGGCGGGAGCGCCCCGCCGCCAATCGCGGGTGGTGGCATGCCCCGAGACTCCGACCCCAAGCGCAGC
>DAOUKN010000175.1:0-2529 GCA_034421255.1 Chloroflexota bacterium
CTGAAGAGGAAGTCGCCGCGGTCGGTGGCTTGGTGGAGGTCGGCGCACCAGTCGTCGAGCTCTTGGGCGGTTGCGAGGGCCTTGAATCGGAGCCACTCGTCGATGACCTGGACCTGCCAGAAGCTCAGGGTGCCGGGTTTGAATTCGTGTTCCGCGATCACGCGGACGTGGACCTGGACGTCGCGCAGGCCGGCGCGGCGCATGAGCGACAGGGACGTGCGGCCGATCCAGCCGTTCGGACCCGAGTCGCAGAACGCGCGGAGGATGCGGCGTCCCAGCTTCGCGTCGCCGGCGGCGAACACGAGGGTGTCCCAGTCGGTGTCGTCGGATACGACCAAGCCGTCGGGCGTGCAGACGCGCGCGGCTTCGCGGAGGAGCGCCACCGGGTCGCGGACCCACTCCAGGGTCTCCAATTCGATCACAAAGTCGAAGGCGCCATCGGCGATTGGCAATCTCATGCCATCCCCGACCACGCGCGCAATCGGGTGATCGGGGCGCCCGCCCGGATGCTTGGGGTCGATCCCAACGAGCCGCTCGCACACAACTCCGCGGGCCATGCTGAGCAGCCGTCCCTGTCCGGCGCCGATATCGAGCAGTCGCTCGGGCGGCGCGTCGGACAAGGCGAGCAGCCACTCGTAGTGGTCTCGCAGGCTGGCCGGGAGCGGCGCGGGTTGATCGTGCATCTTGATCCAGGCTACCCGAGCAGCGTGCGCTGGTTCGGTCTAGTGGTAGACAGGTGGCGATGCAGGGAATCGGCCAGAACCTAATGATATGCCATTCATTATATAGATTGACATCATATCTACAGCATCACTATAGTGGCCTGGCGGCTTGCGGAGTCCTTCCCGACGGCCTGGGCTTGCTCCCTCGAAAGGATGATGCGATGGCGACCGACCGCAGCTTTGCTGGCTACACGTTCTCCTACGTCGGTCCGATTCGCCCGAAGCGCGATGAGCGCGGGGCCGTCTTCGAAGACTTCCCGCAGCCGAGGTATCGCAACGAGCGCAAGCTGCCGTTACACAAGTACGGCCGAGGGCCGTTTTGTCAGTTTCCAATTGCGCGAGGTTGGCGGCAGAGCGGCGTCTATGTTCTTGCCGGTGACGACGGAGCACTCTACGTCGGCGAATGTGAGGACCTTGAACGCCGTTGGCGAAACGGCTACGCCCGCATCGCGCCTCGGGCCTGCTTCAAGAACGGGCAAGAGACGAACTGTCGCATCAACAATCTGATCTACCAAAGTGCCACGGCGGGTGCGGGATTCGGACTGTGGTTCCTTCCGGTCGAGGGCGACAAGGCTGCGCGGCTAGAGAGCGAGAAGGCACTGAAGGCTGCGCTCAGGCCGGTCTGGAACCGATAGGACACGCAAATAGCGAAACGTTGCTGAAAGGAGTTCACCCATGACGTGTTCCGTCTGCGCTTGCGAGCGTCAACCCTGTGTGTGCCGCTTTGATCGGCAACCTGCGGACCAGGTCGTCGCCGGCCTGACGACCAAGGTCGACAAGATCGTGGCGCTGTTCGGCGCGGGATACGACCGTTCCGAGATTGCGCGGCACCTGGGCATCATCTTCCAGCACGCTTACAACGAACTGCACCGGAAAGGCTTCAAAGATCCCCGCGTCCCGCGCTGTACCGAGTGCGGGTCAGTCTCGCCAACGTGCTGGTACGGTACGCCGCAATCAACGACTCGTTCGCGTCAGCAGTCGCGGGAGCAGGACGCGACTCCTGCGGCGCCGGCGTCCGAACAGATACGAACGACCGTCGGTCCGGGCGGACGGGTGGTGATTCCGGCGGCGTACCGCGCGGCCCTTGGGGTCAAGGAAGGCGACGCTCTGATCATGCGGTTGGAGGGCGAAGGGTTGCGCCTCGTCAGCTACGACACCGAAACCCGGCTGATCCGCGAGATGATTGCCCGCTACGTGCCCGAGGGTGTGAGCCTGGTGGACGAGCTGATCCGGGAGCGCCGCCGTGAGGCCGCCGCCGAGGAGTCCATGTGAGTCGCGCCGTGCTGGATGCGTCGGCGATGGTGGCCTTCATACGCGGCGAACCGGGCGGTGACATCGTGGACGGATATGTGGGCCATGCGCTGGCCTCAGCGGTAAACGTCGCCGAGACCGCTGCCCGGCTCGTCGATCTCGGCCTGTCGCTCACCGAAGTCGAACGCTCCATCGCCCACATGTTCCTGGACGTCGTGCCTTTCGACGACGCCCAAGCCCTTGCCACCGCAGGCATGCGCCGCGCCACTCGCCATCGCGGCCTCTCGCTGGGCGACCGGGCCTGCCTGCAATTGGCGGCGCAGCGAGGGCTGCCGGCGGTGACGGCGGATCGGGCCTGGGCCGAGCTTGACGTGGATGCCGACGTGCGGCTGATTCGGGACTGACGCCATCGCCGGATAGAGACGTCGGCCCGGAGCCAAAGGGCGGGCACAAGGCCCGCCCCTACCCGGAATGTCCATCCCGGCGGCCGCGACCAAGCGCCTGAGACTGCTCGCTTGCACTTGGAATGACGAAACGTGCGCACAGGTGCCACGAT
>DAOUKN010000176.1:0-1853 GCA_034421255.1 Chloroflexota bacterium
CAGGTCTTTTCGACCGGACGCAGGGAGGGCCAGGGGCTCGTGGGCGCGCTGAACCGGTTCGTCGGCGACAACGCCACCGTCATCTTTCCCGTGTTGCCGGCGCTGGCGGCCACGCTGCTGCAACGGCACGGCCACGAGGCCGTCTGGCTGGACGGGATCGCCGAAGGCTGGGACTGGGAGGCCTACTGCCGGGAGGTCGAGCTGGCACAGCCCGACCTGATGATGATCGAAACCAAGACGCCCAGCGCGCCCCCTCTGTACCAGGCGATCGGCGACCTCAAGTCTCGATTTCCGACCATGACCATCGCGCTGGTGGGCGACCACGTGACCGCGTTTCCGGAAGAGCCGTTTCTCTTTTGCCCGGTCGACTATGTGATCCGGGGCGGCCAGTTCGACTTCGCCATATTGAATCTCGCCGACTTCCTGGAGGGTCGCGACGACCTTGGCGGCGGCGTGTTCTGGCGTCATGACGAGACCGAGATCGTCAACTCCGGCGAAGAGCCGGACCCGCCGGTTCGGGAAGCGGTCCGGCCGCACATCGACCGCCGGCTGGCCAAGTGGGAGCTCTACGCCTATCGCAACGGCAACTTCCTGAAGAAGGGCACCTATGGCTGGGCCACCGGCGCGACCAGCGCGGACTGCTGGTGGCGGCGGCGGGTGCCTGGTGGGCCGCGGCGCGGCGGCGGTGGCTGCACTTTCTGCTCATGGACCAGCATGCTCCCGACGTGGTCCGTCAGGCCCGTTGACGACTATCTGGACGAGCTGGAGCAGCTCGTCGATCTCGGCGTCGAAGAGGTGTTTGATGACACGGGCACCTTCCCCGCGGGGCGCTGGCTCACCGACTTCTGCACCGGGTACCGCGAGCGCGGCCTGGACAAGGTCTTGATGATGGGCTGCAACATGCGGGCCGACGCCCTGTCCCAGGCCGAGTACGAGATGCTCGGGGCCAGCAATTTTCGCTTCATCCTCTACGGCATCGAGTCGGCCAATCAACGGAGCCTCGACCTCCTAAACAAGGGCACGACGGTTCGCCAGCAATGGGAATCGGTGAAGTGGGCCAGCGAGGCTGGGCTGGAACCCCACGTGACGTGCATGGTCGGCTACCCCTGGGAGACGTTCGACGAGGCCAAGCGGACCATCGACTTCACGCGCGAGACCTTCGACCGCGGCTGGATCAACACCCTGCAGGGCACGATCGTCATCCCCTACCCGGGCACCCAGCTCTACGCCCAAGCGCGTGAGCACGACTGGCTCCGGTTTGACGGCCCGGAGCACTGGGAACGCTACGACATGCGAGAGCCGGTGCTGCGGTCGCCAATTCCGACGGCGGAAATCATGGGGCTGGTGCAGTCGCTCTACACCAGCTTCCTCACGCCGCGCTACGTCACCCGCAAGCTGCTGCACGCGGGCAAGAGTCGCGACCACTTCCGCTACTACGTGGTGCGCGGATCGCGCTACATCGTGGGCCACATGCTCGACTTTCGGAAGGGGCAGCTGGAGGATGGCGAGACGGGCGTCGCTCCGTCCGACACCGGCGTGGCCGAGCTTCCCGCCCGGCTGTTCACGGCGGGCGGGTCGACCGCACCTATTGACGCCAGTCTGCTCCAGTCCTCCGCGCCAGAGTCTGATCCGGCGATTGTCGTCAGCTAGCGCCGATCGCTCCCCACGCTCGGGCATTGGGGCCTACGACGCCGCGCCGCGCCCACAACGGATAGTCCCCCATCGGAAGCTTCCTGAGGTGCCAGCGCGATGTTTCTAGGAGGGCGTCTTCGCCTACCGAGGAAATCGGCGCTGACGTTCTCGGCGGCAGCCGCGTCCCGAGTTCTCGCCCGCGACGAATTCTGGGTGGGTTT
>DAOUKN010000177.1:0-3308 GCA_034421255.1 Chloroflexota bacterium
CGCTCGAGTCAGAAATTCGATCAGACCAGCCGCATTCTCAACGATGAGGTAGGGCGTGATCGCGGTGTAGCCGTCGGGGATGGGTTTAACGCGGGACACTGGGTCTCCTTCTCGCTCGAGGTTGGTGGGCCCTCGTGGATTCGAACCACGGACCTCGCCCTTATCAGAGGCGCGCTCTAACCGACTGAGCTAAGAGCCCAGAGCCCTGCGGATGGTATCAGAGCCCCGGACCGATCCGGCGCTACCCTAGAATCTGGCGATGGGGATGTAGCTCAATTGGTAGAGCACTGCCTTTGCAAGGCAGGGGTTAGGGGTTCAAGTCCCCTCATCTCCACCCAACACCGGTCGTGGCAGCCGACGCCACGCAGCCTCACGGGTCGGCTGGAGCATCCTTCGCGGTCGAGCCAGTCTCGACGCCCGCGTGCGGACCGACCAGATCCGGAGACCGACTCTGGCGCCTAGCCGTCGACCACGCGAATGCGGCACATCGGCATCAACACCGGCCGAAGCCCATCCACGCTGGCAGGCAGCCTTCCGTCGCGACCGTCGACAGGATGGTGACCTCTTCCTCCGCAGCCTCGATCTTGTCCAACGTCGCCCAAGACACCGCATGGTTTTCCCTGACATGGCCAAAGATCGTGTATTCGTGCGGCGCCTCGGCGCTTCCGGCCAGGTCGCCGAGGATGAAGAAGAACCGCGATCCGTTGGAGTTCGGCGTCCCGTCGTTGGCCAGCGCAATCAGTCCGCGCGCGTACGGCCGCTGCGGCGGCTCGATTTCAAAGGTGTAGCCCGCGTTGCCGGTGCCCGTGCCCGTCGCGTCGCCCGACTCGGCGAGCAGGCCGGGGACCACCCGGTGAAACGCGAGGCCGTCATAGTAGCCCTCGTTGATCAGGAAGATGAAGCTGTTGACCGCCAGCAGTGCTTCCTGCGGCAACATCACGAATCGGATGCGCCCGACGCTGGTGGTGAAGGTGACGCTATAGCCCCGCTGATCTTCAACCTCCATCGGCGGGTAGGCGTCGTAGACCGGAGGCCCTTCCGGTTCCGACTCGCCGCAGGCCGCAACGACGACCAAGATCAAGGCCGCTAGTCCGACCATTACCGCTCGCCGCATAGCGCCCTCCCCCGTCAGGTCCTGGGGCCGCCAGACATTCTGCCGCACCTGCCGTGAATCCTGCTAGACCTCGCGCAATCGCCATGCGGGCGACAACCCGTCATGAGCACTGGTAGGGACCGCCGCTCGGCAGGCAGCCCTCCGTCGCCTTCAGCGACAAGATGGTGACCTCTTCCTGTGCCGCCTCGATCTTCTCGAGCGTTGCCACCGACGGCGCATGATTCGGCTTCAGATGACCAAAGACCGTGTACTCATGCGGCGCCTCGGCGCTTCCCGCGAGGTCGCCCAGGATGAAGAAGAACCGCGATCCGTTGGAGTTCGGCGTGCCGTCATTTGCCAGAGCGATGCCACCGCGCTCGTATGGCCGTTGCGGCGGCTCCACCTCGAAGGTGTAGCCCGGGTTGCCGGTGCCCGTTCCGGTGGCGTCGCCCGTTTCGGCGAGCACGCCCGGGACGACCCGATGAAACGCGACGCCGTCGTAGTAGCCGCTGTTGGCGAGGAACAGGAAGCTGTTGACCGCCAGCGGCGCCTCTTCCGCAAGCAGAGTGAACGTAATGCGCCCGACGCTCGTGGTGAATGTGACGCTGTAGGACCGAAGCGGATCAATCTCCATCGGTGGGTAGGCGCCGAATACCGGCGGCCCTTCCGGCTCCGCCTCACCACACGCCGCGACAACGAGGAAGATCAGGGTCGCTAGCCCGACCACTACCGCTCGCCGCATGGCGTCCTTCTCCCCGTCAGGCCTTAGCTCCGCCGGACATTCTGCCGCACTTGTCAGGGGACTTGCTATACCGAGCGCGACCGCCTTGCGAGTCGAGGACCCGTCATGAGCACTGGAAGGGACCGCCGCTCGGCAGGCAGCCTTCCGTCGCCTTTACCGACTCGATGATGACCTCTTCCTGCGCTGCCTCGATCTTGTCGAGCGTGGCAATCGACGGCGCGTGATCCGGCTTCAGATGGCCGAAAACCGTGTACTCATGCGGCGCCTCGGCGCTTCCCGCGAGATCGCCGAGGATGAAGAAGAAGCGTGAGCCGTTGGTGCTCGGCGTCCCGTCATTGACCAGGGCAATGCCGCCGCGTTCATATGGCCGCTGCGGCGGCTCCACCTCGAAGGTGTAGCCCGGATTGCCGGTACCCGTTCCGGTGGCGTCGCCCGTCTCGGCGAGCACGCCGGGGACTACCCGATGAAACGCGACGCCGTCGTAGTAGCCCTCGTTTGCGAGGAAAATGAAGCTGTTGACTGCCAGCGGCGCCTCTTGCGGAAGCAGCTGGAAGGTGAGGCGCCCGACGTTGGTGGTGAAGATGACGCTGTAGGACCGGCGCTGATCGATCTCCATCGCTGGGTAGGCGTCGAAGACCGGCGGACCTTCCGGCTCCGCCTCACCGCACGCCGCGGCAGCCACAAGAGCTAGGGCAGCCAGCCCAACGACCATCGCTCGCTGCAACACGCGCTTCTCCCCATTTGCCCCTGGGTTCGTTGAACATTCTGCCGCACATGCCATGGGGCCTGCTAGACCGAGTGCAACCGACATGTGAGTCGAAAACGCGTCAGCGGCGGCCGCCCGGCCAGTCGGCTCGACTGACCGGCGCCACGCACCAAATCAGATGGCGCGTGCGCCCATGCAGCGAGCTACTCGCTGGCCGAGTTCATTCCTAGCACGGGCCGTAGCCGCCCCAGCTGGGCAGGCAGCCCTCCGTGGCCTTCAGTGACAGGATCGTGACTTCTTCCTCGGCAGCTTCGATCTTGTCGAGCGTGGCCAAAGACGGCGCGTGGTCTTCCTTGTAATGGCCAAAGACCGTGTACTCATGCGGCGCCTCGGCGCTTCCCGCCAGGTCACCGAGGATGAAGAAGAAGCGCGATCCGTTGGAGTTCGGCGTCCCGTCGTTGGCCAGGGCAATGCCTCCGCGCACATAGGGCCGCTGCGGCGGCTCGACCTCGAAGGTGTAGCCCGGGTCGCCGGTGCCCGTGCCCGTGGCGTCGCCCGTTTCGGCGAGCACGCCCGGAACTACGCGATGGAATGCCACGCCGTCGTAGTAGCCGCTGTTGGCAAGGAAGATGAAGCTGTTGACCGCCAGCGGCGCCTCTTCGGGACTCAGCACGAAGCTGATGCGTCCGACGCTTGTCGTGAAGGTGACGCTGTAGGGCCGAAGCGGATCAATCTCCATTTCCGGATAGGCGTCGTAGACGGGCGGC
>DAOUKN010000178.1:0-3164 GCA_034421255.1 Chloroflexota bacterium
ATCATTCCGCCAGGCACTCGGCGCACCCGGGCGGCGCCCGACGAGCAACGCCGAGGCGCGCGAGCAGCCGGTGGGCGCATGCCCCACTCGGAGGGACCATGACCCAACTCGACGCCACGCAACTGTTCATCGGCGACACGCCGCAATACTTCTTCGACGACGGCCTGATCGAGGAGGTGCAGCACGTCACGCGCCGCCTCCATCGGCCGGTCAGCGTCGACGGAAGCCCGTTCATCCAGCGCGACCGTCCCTGGGAGCACGTGCCCTATTTCAGCAGCGTGGACTGGAGCTTGTGGCGAGACCCCCAGACGCAGCGCCTCCACTGCACCTATACCGATCTCAACGTGGACCGCGAGCGGCTGGCGCGCAAGGGCGGCGCTTTCATCGACTGGGCCAACGGACGCCTGCGCGTCTGCTACGCCTACTCCGACGACGGCTTCGAGTGGGTCAAGCCACCGCTCGGCCTGGTGCACGAAAACGGCCACGACACCAACATCATCCTGGGCAGCGAGGCCTACGGCAGCGTGTGGGGCCTTTCCGTTTTCGATGACCCACTCGAACGCGATCCCAGCCGGCGCTACAAGGGATTCCACGTCATGGTGCCGCCGGGATATGCCGTGGCCAGCGACGAGCCGGGTGCGCACGTCCGGGTGGGCTATTCGCCGGACGGCATTTGCTGGACGGTGAGCGACGACCGCCCCACGGTCGGCCGCACCGGCACCCGCATCGGAGATTCGGCTCAGCCCGCATTCGATCCCGGAACGGGAACCTACCTGTTGTTCACCCGCCATCCCTGGATGAGCCTGGCCCCGCGCTCGCGGCCGCTCCATGCCACCGAACTGGGCGGCCATCCGACCTGGGACGCGTCCGCCGGTGCGCCGAACCGTCGCGGGCGCCGCCGCATCTATCTCTCCGAGAGCCGCGACTATCTCCACTGGAGCGAACCGCGGCTGATCCTGGCGCCAGACCCGCTGCTCGACAACATCGACGACTCGTTCTACAGCATGAGCGCCATGTGGCTCGGGGGGCAGTGGATCGGTTTCGTCCAGGTGTTTCACATGGTGGAAAACACGCTCGACGTGCAGCTGGTGCACAGCCGCGACGGACGCAACTGGCAGCGGCTCTTTCCGGGGCAAGCCTGGCTGCCGCTGGGACCGCCGGGTTCCTGGAACCAGTTCTACACCAGCCTGCCCCGCTTTCCCGCCGTCGACGGACCGGAGTGGCTGGTGTTCCACGGCGGGTCCAAGTCCCATCACGACTGGTGGATTCATGGCCAGGAAGAGGGCCTGGATGCCCCGGAGGCCTGGGACATGAACCTGGTGGGTTTCGGCCTGGGCCTCGCGAAGCTCCGGAAGTTTGGCTTCGTGTCGCTCGACGCCGACCGCATGCGCGAGGGAATGATCCTGACCCAGCCGTGGGTGGCGCCGGGCGACCGGCTCGTCATCAATGCCGCGTGCGGACCCGAGGGCTACATCAGGGTCGAGGCGCTGGACGTGCACGACCGAGTCCTGTCCGGCCGTGGCCGCGGCGATTGCGACGTCTTCACCGGCGACGCCATCGCGCACACCGTGACGTGGCGCGGCGACCCACGCCTCCCGGTTGATATCCCGTCATTGGGCGGGGAGGTGTACACCCACCGCCTGCCGCACCGGCGGCTGCGATTCATCCTGCGCGACGCGCAGCTCTATTCGTTTCGAATCGAGTCGGCGGCGACGGCCTGAAGGCGCCGCCGCCGACTCCCGCCGTTTGCCTATGAGGCGGTCGGCCAGCCGTCCGGAATCTCGTCGGCGTCAAGAGCCGCTTGAATGGCCTCGGAAGCTTCCGGTGTCACCCACGCGCCCCAGATGTCGGGGTTGCTCTTCAGCCACCAGATCGCAGCGTCGTTTGTGCTGGCGTCAGGATTGTCGAGCAGCCACTGGGCAATCGGCTTGTAAACCTCGATGTTGAGGTCCCAGGCCCGCAGCATCTGGACGACTTCAGGCGCCGTGGTGAGCAGGTCGGGATGCACCGCGATCAGGATGGTCGCGTCTTCAAAGCCGCACGCCTTGGTGGTCGCCCAGCATTCGTCGGTGTATGCAGGCTCGTCGAGACGAACCACGTCCAGCACCAGCGCCGGTTCGTTGGTTCCCCACTGGTACCCGAGCCACGGCTCGCCCTTTTCGTAGGCGCCGTACAGATCGGCGTTCAACGCGGAGCCGTCACCGGGGTTGATGACCTCCACGTGGTCCGTGAGACCGTAGGCTTCGATCTGGGCCGCCACGTTCTCTTCACAGGCCCAGCCGATGACACACGAGACGAGCCGCGCCTTGCCACCGCTGGCCGCCGTCGCAAAGATCTGCTTGAACTGCTCGTCCTTGAGGTCTTCGATGTTGTCAAGCTCGGGGTACTGCTCCTGCAGGTAGCGCGGGATGACGAATCCCGACTGCCAGTCGTTGCCCAGGCTCTTGCCAACCGAGACGACCTCACCATTGGCGATGGCTTCGTTCCAGGCCTCGTCTTGGTTCGGCAGCCAGATCTCGAGCGTGATGTGACTGTCGCCCCGAATCAGCCCCTGGAATAGCGGCAGGGTGCTGCCAAACACCACGTCCGTGGGATATCCGTAGCCCTTCTCGACGATGTATTGGGCGATGCGGTTTTGCAGCTGCGCGCTATCCCAGTTCAGATCACTGAAAACCAGCGTCGGCGGAGGCTCCTCGGCTTCCTGCTCGGCCTCCCCGCAGGCGGCGACGGCGACGCCCATGACGGCGAGCACCATGAGGATTAGTGCGAGTCGCATATACCTGGTCATCATGATCTACACCCTTGCCAAATCTCTTCGGCGGAAAAATATTGCACCCGCACCTTAGCTCGCGCCGCGCCGCGACGCGAACGCTCGCAACCGTGGCGCACCGCCGATCAGCGGACCTCGCCGCCCCGAGGTTCCAATCTCCAGATAACCCGCCCGACACTCATGCGATTCGGAGCGGCCGTGCGGCGAGAGCTGAGGGGCGCACCTTCGAGACTACGCGGCGCGGCGAATCTCGTGCCGGCCGCGGGACACGGCCTGGGTAAAACGGTCGAAGATGATGGCGAGAAAGACGATCGCCAGCCCGGCAATGAGCCCGTTGCCAGGCTGGTTCTTCTGAAGAGCGCGCAGCACGTCGTCGCCCAGGCCGCCGGCAGCC
>DAOUKN010000179.1:0-7774 GCA_034421255.1 Chloroflexota bacterium
GCCACGGGGGTGCCGTCGATGTTCTCAGGCGTCCAAGCCTCCATGCGGGACATGATCGCCTCTCGCTCCGCGGCGGGAAAGCGCAGGTCCAGGCGGCGGTAGTGGTACTCGCGTCCGAGCTTCTCGAAGAGCATCTGCACGAGCTGCGACGGGCTCTTGTCCTCGCAAATCATGAGGTCGAGGAAGAACAAGCCGGCGACGATGCCGTCTCGCTCGGGCATGTGCAGGCCGAACACATAGCCGCCGCTCTCCTCGCCGCCCATGACCGCGTTGGTGTCGCGCATGGTCGGCGCCACGTATTTCATGCCGACGCCGGTTTCGTGCACCGGCACGTCGTAGAGCCGCCCGAGCCGCTCCAGCATCGCGGACGTGGTGAGCGTCTTGACGAGGGGCCGCCGGTCGTCTCGATGCTCCAGCATGTAATAGGCCAGCAGAGCGATGGTGCGGAGCTGGTCGACGAATTCACCGTGCTCGTCGACCACGCCCAGGCGATCGGCGTCGCCGTCGACCGCCAGTCCCACGGCGGCCCGCGCCTGTCGCACGGCATCCCCAAGGGCGTCCGTTTGGGGTGGGATGGGCTCGGGTCGCGCCAGACCCGGAAACGCCGGGTTCCACTCGGAGTGAATCTCCTCGACCCGGAGCTTGCCGCCTTGAAGCATCCGCGGCAGCCAGCCGGCGCCCGAGCCGTACATGGCGTCCACGACCACGCGAAGGTCGCGCCGCCGCAGTCCGGGCAGATCGAGCAGGTTCGGCACGTGCCTGAGATAGGCGGAGCCCGGGTCGAAGGTCTTGACCTGGCCGGCCTGAGGCGGGCCGAGGCTGCGAATCGTCTCGGGCGTGACCCGGGCGACGGCCGCCTCAACCTTCTCCAGGCTCGGGGGCGGCAGGGCGGCGCCGCTGGCAGTGCGGATCTTGAAGCCGTTGTCGCTGGGCGGATTGTGGCTGGCGGTGATCATCACGGCGCCCGCCGCGCCCACGCCGGCGATGCTGAACGCCGCAACGGGCGTGGGGCAGGGCCGGTCGACGAGAAACGCCGGGATGCCGTTGGCGGCCAGAACCTCGGCAGTCACGCGGGCGAATTCGGGCGATCCGAAGCGGCGGTCGTAGCCGACCACGATGCCGTTTTGCCAGGACCACTCGCGGCGCACGAAGTGGGCGAAGCCCTGGGCAACGCGGCGCACGTTGGCAAAGGTGTACTCATCGGCGATGGCCGCGCGCCAGCCATCGGTGCCGAAGCGGATGGTTTCGGCGGTCATAGCTGCCTGGGCACGGCGCGGCTCACGCGACGATTGGCACGGAAGAGGCGAGGCGCTCGCGCACTTCGGTCAGATCATCTCGCAGCGAGTCGTCAAGTGTCCGGCTGACGCGCCAGCCGGTATCGCGGGCGATCAGGGACGGGTCGCCGACGACGACGCGGCCTTTCGCCGCTGCATTCGACCCACCTTCCTGAACCTCGGCCTGAATGCCGGCGATCTGGATGAGCCGGTCCACCACCGAGCGCAGGGGCGTGGCCAATCCTGAGGCGACGTTGTAGGCGGCCCCCGCCCGACCGCGCGCCGCAACGGCCTGAATGGCGTCGGCAGCATCCCGCACGTCTACGAAATCCAGGGTGTCGCGCAGGCTCAGGGTGCGAATGACCGGCGGGGCGCCACGGTCCAGGATCTCGGCAGCCTGCCTGGTTTGGGGCGCGGGGAAGTACTCCTCGGGCCGGCCGGGACCGATGACGTTGAACAGTCGCACCCGGACGATATCCAGCCCGTCGGAGCGATGATGCTGGACGGCCTGCAAGTCCGCCGCCGCCTTGGTGGTGGCATACACCCCTTCGGGTCGCTGTGGATCGTCTTCGCGGACGGGACGGTCGTGACCGTCGCGGCCATATTGCAGGGCCGAGCCGACGACGACGAGGCGAGCGTCCGGCGCAAGCTCGCGCAGGGCCAGGATGATCCGCAATTGCCCCAGGACGTTGACGTCATAGGCGGCGAGGGGGTCGGCCTCGGCCTGACGCGGATCGGCAATGGCGGCGAGGTTGATCACGACTGCGGGCCGGGTGGACTGGATGGCTGCCTGAACCGACGCGCCGTCGCGCAGGTCCAGCTTGACGTCGGCGTCCCCGGCGCGGTCGGCGGCGATGACGTCAGCGCCGGCCGCCGGCAATCCCGCGACGAGATGCCGCCCGATGAATCCGCGAGCCCCGGTGACCAGCACCCGGACGCCGTTCCACGAGCCCTCGGCCGCAACCGCCTCTTTCACGCGCCGTGCCGCGACGCCATGATCTGCGCGTGCGCGAGCTCGCTCTCGACGAGCTCCATATCGGCATCGACCATGATCGTCACGAGCTCGTTGAAGGTGACGCTCGGCTCCCAGCCCAGATTCTCCCGGGCCCTGGTCGGGTCCCCGATGAGCCGGTCGACTTCGGCCGGTCGAAACAGGTCCTCGCTTGTGTAGATGTGGTCGCGGGCGTTGAGCCCGAGATGCGCGAAGGCCAGCTCGGCAAACTCCTCGCCGGAGTGCGTCTCGCCCGTCGCCAGCACGTAGTCGTCCGGCTTCGGCTGCTGCAGCATCAGCCACATGGCCCGCACGTAGTCGGGCGCATAGCCCCAGTCGCGCGTCGTGGTGAGATTGCCGAACGGCACCTTGTCGATGATGCCGTGGCGCACGCGGGCGGCGTTGTAGCTCATCTTGCGGGTGACGAACTCGAGCCCGCGGCGCGGCGACTCGTGGTTGAAGCAGATGCCCGAGCAGGCATACATGTTGAAGCTCTCGCGGTAGTTGATGGTGATCCAGTGGGCGTAGAGCTTGGCGACGCCGTAAGGACTGCGCGGGTAGAAGGGCGTGGACTCGCTCTGCGGCCACTCCTGCACGGCGCCGAACATCTCGCTGCTGGAGGCCTGGTAGAAGCGGATGCCGGGATCGACGGCGCGCACGGCCTCCAGCATGCGCGTGGCGCCAAGGGCGGTGACCTCGCCCGTGAGGACCGGCTGGTACCACGAGGTCTGCACGAACGACTGGGCCGCCAGGTTGTAGACCTCGTCGGGCCGGTGCTTCTTGAGGATCTCGATCAGCGAGTACTGGTCGTGCAGGTCGCCGGGTTCGAGGGTGATGTCGTCCTGAATGTGCGCGATGCGGCCATTGTTCTCGGTGCTCGTGCGGCGCACGATCCCCACGACGTGATAGCCGCGCTCGAGGAGAAACTCGGCCATGTAGGAGCCGTCTTGACCGGTGATCCCGGTGACGATGGCGGTCGGCATCAGTGGCGTGTCTCGATGCTCGGTTGCCTGTGTAGTATACGCAGCCAGAGCCAACCTGACCCCGGTGATGCACCTGAGAGCTCACTGCGATCCTCGCCGCCCCCAGCGTATGCTTTCATCAAATCAGCCCCTGATTTTCGCCTCTTAGTACGACCTCCATAGAACACTTAAGTGCTTCATTCCAATCCCCAATCGTGCAGAAACGCATTTGCTACCTATCCCTCTTGATGGTAACCTTGCCTTGTGAAAATGGATAGATCACATCTTCTCCAGCGTTTCCATTGGACTAACGAGCTCACATTCAAACCTCTCGGTATAATTTCAGGTCGGCCCTGGACAATAATTGCATCTCCAGTTTTGATCTACATACTTGGCACAGCGGTACACGCGCTGATCATACTTGTGTCATCATATCCAAATCCGGAATGGGACCTTCTACTCGAGAGATGGATGTTAGTGGTGATATATACCGGGGTTCCAACTATCGCTCTTTGGTCTGGTCGATGGGTTTTCTACTGGATTCGTTCAACGGTTGAGTTTGATCGGCTAAACAAAGTCAGAATCGCCCCTGATATTCGCGAGGCGTTTATGCGAGATTTTGCAAGTAACATAATTCCTGTATTGGCAGGGTTCTCGGTGGAGAATACCGGTGACAGAGATTTGGCCGGAGTCCAAGTGGAACTTATCGTCCTAGAAAACTATCACGAAACCAAGATAAATGGTGTCAAACACTCAGGATTCCTTGAATATCCGGTTGTCCACCTACCCATTGTGCTCGAATGGAATCCGCAAGAACAGCCCACTGCTGGAGTCGCGGAGACCAGAATACCTGCCGGAACATCTCGCTGGGTGGGACTGCTTGATAACCTAAGCAATTCACAGGTGGCTACGATTCTGTCGGCGAATCATGAGGTTCGTAGTTCACTTCTGCTTCTACCAGGACGATATAGGATCTCGCTTCGTCTTTCAGCGGAGCGTATGCCAGCTGTTGAGAAGACCGGCTATGAGATCGAAGTCTATTGGTCAAACCACGGACAATGTGTGAGATTTGAATTCGAAAATAGTGAATCTGGACATTTTGCTAGTCTTCCGGCTAACGAATCTACACCGTAATTTCCTTGCCCCACCTGGCCTAGTCAGCACGGGCGACTAATGCTTCAAGTGAGATACGGGCGCCCGACGTTTGCGCAGGGTCGAGCCTCCCTTGACGAGACGCACCCTACTAGGGCTGCGTCGCCTTGCCACCGTGTACCGTCGGCTCCTGACACCACTGAAGCCGCAGCAAGGCAAGTGGGTCGAGGATGTCTTCCGGCAATCCCAGCAGGTCGATGAGCACGGCTTTGTCGAGCGCTTGTCGCGTTTCGTCGTGGTAGGCCTCGTTGGCCGGTAGGAGCTCGCGTTCGCGGAAATCCTCGAAGATGGCCTGCGCCCGTTGAAGCTGTGCGTCGCTGAGTTGCCGAACATCAAGGGTCACCAGCGACGGCAGCTGAGTGATTGAAGTGAGCGCACGGCCTTGCTGCTGCCGCCCTCCCATCCACCAAAACGAGACTAGCCCAAGCGTGGTGTTCGCCCAGAGCGCGATGGCCTCTTCGCCGCTCTCGCCAGCATTGAGGCGGAAGTTCGGCCAGGCTCGTCCTCCGATCGAACGCTCCGGCGTCAGACATGCGGCAAGGCTCTGCGAATTGAGCCGGAAGTCGCGGTTGAAATGTAGCCGGCTGGCCGTTCCCCAAACAGGAGCAGCCGCGTCGCTACGTCCAGGCAACACTCGCCCCTCGGTATCGGGGTGAACCACCATTCGCCGTTCACGGTTCGCGGCGTGTGACCACAGCATCGGATACGTCGCTGCCGAGCTGCGAGCCGGGATGACGTCAAAGGGTCCGTTGTAGGATCCTCGTCCTGCCAGGGAGCCCATGATGTCCATGTGATACAGCCCTCGCGTTCCGACATCCGCAAGTCTGGTGATTGGAATCGGAAGCTTGTCAGGCATCCGAGGCAAATGGAGCGTCTGCCGCTCCAGCGAGAGGGCAGTGTCAGCAACAAGGGGTTCTTGTAGCGACACACAGCCACCATCAGCTAGCGTGGCTCGGACGAAGCAGCCCGTGTCCTGTCCGCCGATGTGAAGTAGACCGCTGCGCTGATTAGGCGCACGGGCGACGGCGCGGGCAATCTCGGCGGCCTCAACCATGCTCTGCGGTCGCCCAAGGATATTCACATACAGCACGTCCGCTTCAGACTCGTCAGCCTCCACTGATTCGTGTCGCTTAACTGCTACAACGAGCGCTTCACCGATGCCCGTGTCCGACGAGAAGGCTCGATCGTGAGCGCCTCCGGCTGCGGCAATTGTCACTATCGTCAGGCTGCGGTAGTCGCTAGCCAGCAGCCGTCGCACCGCGCGCCACGCCTCACCGGTCGTCACCGTAATTGGCAGCACTAGCGCAAGCACACCACCCGGCTTGACCTTCGCGTGTGCCAAGTCAATGAAGTTCGACGCCAACCCGGCATGACCGTGCCCCACGGGTTCCTTGAGGCGCTGGCGAATTCGCTTCAGTACATCCGACATCCGCCGCTGCTCGTCTCGGCTGGTAGCGAACCCAGCGAACGAGGGCACGGGCACGCCGATCGATGCGGCCTCTTGACCCGTCGGCCGGGTAAACGGCGGATTCATGATCATCAGATCAACCGAGCCCTGCGGCACGCGGATTTCCTCGCTCACCTCCGCATAGACGGCCCCGGTATCCACCCCGACTGCCTCGCCTGTGCCGCGCAGGACGTGCTGGCCCGTGCCGAACAACGACGGCTGTTCATCGCTCAGGATCAAGTCCAGCGATCCAATTGCCACTCCGCGGCCACTTGCGCCATCGGCGTCTTGCTCGCCGTAAGGCATGGTGTGGATCCGGGTGCGCTCGAAAGTAACCGTCGGATGGGTGCTCGACAGCGTCGAGGCTGTAAGGTGCGTCGCTGCCGGCATGATGTCTGCTCCGATTAGCGCGCGTTCCATGATTGCTTGGTGCAATGGCTCATCATCGTCCCCGGCGCGACGGTGCCGCGCCGCGACTGCCCGGTAGGCAGCAGCTATCAGCGCGCCAGTGCCACAGGCAAGGTCGGCGATGCGCAGGCCCGTTATTTCCTCGGGATCCGACCAACCCACATTGAGCCGGGCGGAAGCTAATTCGGCGAGCAGCGCGGCAGACGGAGGCAGGGTGTAGAAGGTGGCCAGGAACTTGCGATCAGTGATCAGCCGACCAAACATCTGCCCCGAGAGATCGTGCGTGCTGGCGGCCCCGATCCCATGTAAGTGCGCGGCACCCAGCGCCAGTCGATCGAGCACTACCTGCGCAGTGCCGTTGGGAATCGGCACGAGGATTTCTGAGGCAATCTTGAAGATCGGCCAGTAGTTGATCTCGTTGAGGATGCGGCGCCAAGTCCCAAGCACCTCCGATTTCAACAGCCGGCCATGCGCCCCACGAAGCTCGTCGAGCATCGGAAGATCGTGCGCTGCTGCAATGGCAATGTGAAAAGTGAGCGCGTTTGTGACGATTGCCATGGCCATCCGCAACGTCTGCTCGCCGCCCTCCTGATGGAGCGCAGCAGCAATTCTTTCGAGCGAGGCGGGATATTCACGCGCGAGGTCGAACTGCAGGCGGCCGGCCGCCTCTCTAACGACGTTCTCAAGGATCAGCATCCCTCGGTCGATGAGGCTTTCGGAAAGCGCGGTCTGCTCAATGAGGCCGGCCAAATCATCAACGTCACCGCGAAGCCAACCAGAGGAAGGCCAGCGCAACGGATCGTCAGTGCCGGCGGTCAAGACGCAGTATTCGAACGCAGCCCCGACAATGCGCTCGGGCAGGCGTGATTGGTCACCGCGCCGGAGCGCGTCAGGCGCGCGCAAGGCAATGGCTTGCTCAACAGGGTCGCCAGTCTCGGCGACGATTGCACCCAGCCGGCCGCGAGCGTCATTCTCAACCGTGCGGGCCGGCTCAAACTCGGTCTCGACAATCACGGTCAAACCGCCCGGATGGCGGATCACGAGGTCGGGACGCCGCGCCGATGCGTCCCGGAGGACACCGGTTTGCTCGGCTCCCACCCGGTCATGCCAACGCGGGTGTTTCCCTCGCAGAGCGTTGGCGAGCTCCACGTTGAAGGCGATTTCGGCAGTGCGGGATTGATCCGTTATTGGGGGCGACTCCTCAAAGTCCGCCAACCATCAACCAGCCTGGCAGGCGACCCGGCCATGATATTCAGTCTGAGCCAATCGCACTCGGAAACTCCACGCCGACGGCGGCGCCGGTTTCGGTGAGCGTGGCGATGATGTCGTCGGTGAGCGGACAGCCGTTGGCCTCGCGGTCGGCGGCGTTGGCGGTCTCGATGTCGCCGGGGGCGAAGACCTGGTCGAAGCCGGGACGGCGGGCGACCCCGCGCATGGCCGCCAGGGTGCCGGCCACGCGCGACTTGAACTCGTCCAGCGGCATCATGCGCGCCACGTCGATGGCCAGGAAGGCGTGCCCGACGCGCTGGGGACGGTCCTT
>DAOUKN010000180.1:0-9323 GCA_034421255.1 Chloroflexota bacterium
GAGGGTCGCGACGTCCTCTCGCAGCTCGTCGATGTCGTCGTCACGGAAGCGCTGGGACATATTGATGGTGAACATGCGCCGGCGGGTTCCGCCCCCGAACGACGCGTGCTTCAGGTCGTGAATGAACAGCACCATGTCGCCCGGTTGCGATTCCAGGGCCAGGTCGGGCACGTCGCGGCCGTCGATGCCCAGTTGCTCCGGGACCGACGCCGACTGGCTGCTTGGCATGATCCGCTGCAGCGACTCGGCATAGTCGTCGCCGCGATGATGGCTGCCGGGAATCACCCGCAGGCATCCCGAGTCGCGCGTGACCGGGTCCAGGTAGAACGCGATCTTGATGGAGCGGTATTTCGATCGGGCGAAGCCGTCGGAGTGCCAGCGCGTGTCGCCCACGTAGAAGTTGCCGTCGCTCCCGGTGTAGTTGTAGTCGTCTCCGAGCAGCGCGCTGACGACGCCGTCCACACGCGGATCGTCCAGCAGCGCGCTCAGATACTCACTCTGATCGATGAACGGCACCAGCGCCGAGCGGCGTTCATGATCGTGCGCCTGACGGTTGTGGCCGCCGCCATGATCCGCCCACACCCGCTCGAACTCGTCGGTGATCCTCTCGGCTTCGTCGGCGAAGGCTCCGGGAAAGGTCAGGTAGCCGAAGGTCTCGAAGAACGCCAATTGTTGGTCGGAAAGCGTCATGGTGCCGGCCCGTCATTCACGCGATCGCACGGCCTCAAGTCTATCGACAGAGTGGCCCGACGAATCGCCCGTTCAGATTCGCGCTCGCCGCGCCTGCGCCAGCACTCCCCGCACAAACGCTTCTTTCCCCGCCGTGTACTCGCCCCGGCTGTCGGGAAACCGCCGCGCCAGGTCGAGCTTCAGCCGCTGGTACCGCGCTGCAACATCCGAATGGCTGCGCAAATGATCGCGAAAGAGCAGCATCGCGTCCCACCCGGGGTGGGTCACCTCGAGCATGTGCAGCTGGTGCGTGCGGCGACCCCGCGCATTGAGTCGGCGAAACAAGTGGCGGCGGGGCATGCCGCGCTCGCCGCGAAACTCCCATCCGATCTCGGCCAACGGCCCGAAGGTGACCCTGGCCGCGTCCCAATCCTGGACGCCCACCAGGATGTCTACGGTTGGCTTGCCGGCCATGCCGGGGATCGAGGTGCTCCCCGCGTGCTCGATGCGCAGGATGTGCTGACCGATGCACGCGGCAATCTCGGCGCGTTCGCGCTCGAACATCGCCGGCCACTCGGGATCGTAGGGGACGACGACGAGGCGCGTCTCCGCCGGCACTCGAACGATCAGGCGCTTCGGCTCAGCCATCCGTCCTTGGCACGCGCCTGAGGAGCTGCTGCTCAGGCGTCGGGAGCGTCCGGTAGAACGACTCCAGCAGCATCGGCGTCTCCTCGTTGGCCTCCAGCCGAAACTCGCTCTCCAGGTGGTACCAGTCGCGGTTGTAAACGATCACGGCGAAGGGACGCGGCTCATCCGTGCGATTCGCCGTGCCCCGGTGCAGCGTGCGCGCGTCGCTGATGAGCACGTCGCCCGCCCGGAGCAACAACGGCGCGAGCTCGATCTCCCTGGCGGCCAGCTTCGCCCGCGCCTCGTCCCGGGTGAGGTGCTGCGTGCGTTCGGATGTGCTGTAGGGCCCGTTGTCGAGGGTCATGTCCACGCTCGTGAACCGCACCGAGAGCGTTGGCGGCGGATAGCGCAGGTCCGGCTGCTCGGGAAACAGCGGGCGAATGTCCGAGTGCACCTGCTGGACCTCCGATCCCGCAACCGGAGTGTCCGTGCCGTAGTAGGCGATGAACATATTCTCGCCGAGGATCCGCCCCACGATTTCGTTGACCGTGTCGTCGCCGAAGAACGCGGACTGATAGAACGGCGGGGCGAACGGCAGGCCGATGGCCCAGCGGTTTGCCCGCCGGTTTCCCTCGGGAATGCGGGCGGCGACCTTCGACAGCAGCGGCAGGAATCCCTCGTGAAAGGCGTCGATTGCCGCCTTGGGAAATTGATTCGGCACGACGCAGTGCCCGACGTCCAGGATGTCGGCGACGCATTCGTCGATGTCGACGCTCACGAGGTCCCCTCACGCCAAGCGGCGTGCCCGGCACGGCCCCAAACCGTAGCGCATGCGACCCGTCCGACAACTCAGCGGGCCTTGCATGGCGATAGAGCGGCCAACGCGGCAAAATAGAGGGTGAGTCGACGGTTGGATTCGGAGCTTGGGGCCATGTGGCGAGCAATCGTGATTGCGTTGGTCGTGGCGAGCGCGGCGGTTGCGGTCGCCGCGTGCGGGGAGCCGGAACCCGAGGGTCCGCCGACGTTCGCCGCCGAGCCCGAGATGACGGTTGAGGAGCTTCGCCCCTACAGCGCCGTGTTCACCACCAGCCTCGGTCGCATGACCTTCAACCTCGTGCCGCAAGAGGCGCCGCGAGCGGTCAACAGCTTCCTGTTTCTGGCCCAGGAGGGCTATTTCGACGGCATGACGGTGCACCGCGTGGTTCCGGGCGTGCTCATCGAGACCGGCGATCCCACCGGCACCGGGACCGGCGACCCTGGCTATACCTTCGAGATCGAGCCGCCGCAGCAGCCCTACCGGCGCGGCGATTTGGTGATGGCAAACTCGGGCGCGCCGAACTCCAATGGGTCGCGGTTCTACATCCTGCTCAGCGACGTGTCGGACGACGAGTTGCCGGCGAACGCCACGATCTTCGCGCGCGTCAAGGAGAACCACGCGCCGTCGCAGACGACGCTGGACAAGATCGGCGGCGTTGCCCTTGGCGACAACTCGGCGCCGCTGGAGGATGTCACGGTTCAGACCGTGAAAATCAATTTCGGGTGCCTCCCCAGCATGACCATCTACAGCGGCTGCTAGCCGCGGGTCAGGGTCGGCTGGCGGGCAACCTTCGCTCCGTCATTCCGGCGAACAGCCTGCCCCGTACTCGATACGGGGCCGGAATCCAGGCGTCAACTGATCGCGTGGCGCGCCGCGCATGCCGCATCCCAGGCGGAACGGGAACCCGCGACCGGCTTGGTGGCGAGAGCCAGAATCGAACTGGCGACACATGGATTTTCAGTCCACTGCTCTACCGACTGAGCTATCTCGCCATGCGCACGGCCCCGAAGGGGCATCGCGCGATGCCGGTGGGCGATGCAGGACTCGAACCTGCGGCTTCTACGGTGTAAACGTAGCGCTCTCCCAGCTGAGCTAATCGCCCATCGCCGCCGGGTCGAGCCCGGCGGCATCCTACCCTACGGCTCGGTCGCTCCCGCCGGCGGTCAGTTCGATCCGAGCTCCGGGGTTCCCAGGATCACCGGCAATCCGGTTTCCGGGTTTGTGGGCACGTACACCACGCTGCCCGAGCCCATGTCGCGCAGCGCCTGGATGTACTTGTCCTGCAGCACGGCCGCGGTGAGCGATTCGTTGATGCGCCGGTTGGCTTCGGCAATACCGTTCGCCTCTTCGATCCGGCGCTGGGCCTCCTCCTTGGCCTCGTCGACCCGGAAGCGCCGTTCCTGAATCGCTTGCTCGGCGGCCAGCTTGTTCTCGATGGCCTGGGTGATCACCGCCGGCAGCGTCACATCGCGCAGCAGCACGTTTTGGATCGCAACCCCGCGCGGATTGAGGGACTCGTCGAGCTGCTGCTCGATGAGCGTGCTGATCTCCTCACGAGCCGTCGTATACAGCGCCTCAGCGGTGAACTGCGCCACCACGTCGCGAATGGCATCGCGAATCGCCGGTCGCACGATGATTTCCTGATAGACGCCTTCCGGTCCGACGTTATTGCGGACGCTCGGGGCATTGTCGAAAGTGAGCACGAAGAGCGTGGTGATGTCGAGCCCGACGGACAACCCCTCCGAGGTGAGCGTACGGACGGTTTGGTCGGAGGCGCCCACCTCCTCGGCTCGCGAGCTCATCGTGATCGACTGCGTCCGCACGCTGTAGGTGTCCAGCGTCGCCCACGGGAGCTTCAGCAGCAGGCCCTGCGGCTTTGGTACCGGGTCCACGACGCCGAACGTGTGAATCACGCCGACTTCGCCAACGCCCACGAAGCGGACGCTGAACAGCCCGATGATGATCACGGCGATCACCACGATCACGCCTATGCCTAGGACTGAATTCCCGTATCTGCGCTGGGCCATGCGGACCTTCCTCTAGCGACGGTTGGTTGGGAGGCGCCAGCTTGGCGGTCGTCGGCGCCTCATCCCTGCCTTGATACCATCCATGCGGTTTGTACTCAAGGATACGTCGCACGTTGCCAAATTCCATGCCGCGCCAGTGGTCGCGGCGGCGATTGCTGACCCTCCTCGCGACCGGAGCCGTCACGCTGGCCTGTGGCGAGTCGGGCGACAACGTGACCGAGGCGGTCACGGTCGCCGCACCTTCCGAGCCGACACCGACGCGGGCGGACTCCCAGGCCACCGCGGGCGTGCAGACGCCTCGAGTCCTCACGCCGAGCTCCGCCACGCCGAGCCCAGCCACGCCGAGCCCCGTCACGCCGGCGCCAGTCGCGCCGAGTCCGGGGCTGCCGACTCCCGATCCCAACGACCCCGACGCGGCGCTTCGCCGTCTGGAGGGCTATGGCTTCCAGGCCCATATCTACAACCAGGACCGCGACTTCATTGTCGGCAAGACGCTCGACGCGGGATTCAACTGGCTCAAGCAGCAGGTGGAATGGAGTCAAACCGAGCCGATCGAGAAGGGCGGCTACGACTGGCGGGAACTCGACAAAGTCGTGGCGGCCGTAGCCTCCGCCGGCCTGAATCTGATGCTCAGCGTGGTCCGCGCGCCCGGCTGGGCGCTCGGCGAGGGCGCGCACGGCCCTCCAGCCGATCCCCAGGACTTCGAGGATTTCATGCGCGCCATCTCGTCCCGGTATCGGGGCGCCGTGCAGGCCTATGAGCTATGGAACGAGGCCAATCTCTCGCGCGAGTGGGGCTATGGCCGCATCAACGCCGGAGAGTTCGTGGAGCTGCTGTTGGCCGGCCATCGCGGCGTGCGCGCCGGCGATCCCGACGCCGTGACCATTGGCGGCGCGCTCACACCCGCCGGCGACGTCGACATTCCCGACCAGCAGGTGCAGGCCGTGGACGATGTGACATTCCTCCGCCGCATGTATGAGTACAACGATGGGATCGTTCGTGACGGCTTCGACGCATGGGGCATCCACCCCGGGGGATTCAACAATGCCCCGCGCCAGGAGATCGGGTCTCCCCGTGGGGACGGCTGGAACGGGCACGCGAGCTTCTACTTCCAGCGCTTCACCCAGCACCGGGCCGTCATGGAGGAATTCGGCGACGGGGCCAAGCCCATCTGGATCACTGAGTTTGGCTGGTCAACCGCCAATCAGGACCCGGCCTACGGCTACGGCGTCGACAATTCCGAGGCCGACCAGGCGGAGTTTCTCGTCGATGCCATTCGGCTCGTGCGCGAGCAATACGACTACATCACCCACGCGTTCGTCTGGAATCTCAACTTCCAGTCCGTCGTCGGCCCGGAAGACGAGAAGTTCCCCTTCGGCGTGCTGCGTCCCGACGGCACGCCCAGGCCCTCCTATGAGGCGCTGGCAGTCATGCACAAGGGCGCCGCCTAGCCGCCGAGCGTCCGGCTACGCGAAATAGTCCGCGTTGATCTTAGTGTAGTGCTCCCACTCTTCCGGCACGTCGAAGTCCGGAAAGATCGCGGTTACAGGGCAAACTGGCTCGCAAGCGCCGCAGTCGATGCACTCCACGGGATCGATGTAGAGCATGTCGGCCGCCTCATGCTCGGGTGCGTCTGGTCCCGGATGGATGCAGTCAACAGGGCAAACGTCCACGCACGAGGCGTCCTTCGTACCGATGCATGGCTCGGCAATTACGTACGTCATCGACGGGGGATTCCTCCTGTGTCGGCGCAAGCGCTGTCCGACCGGACTGCCGGTCGGGACCGTACCTCAGGGTAAACGCTTGAACGGTCACTCACAAAAGGCGCGGCCATTGCACGACGCCCGCGCCTCAGGTCGCGCCGGCCGCCTCGCTCCAGCGAATCAGCCCGGCGTCGTACGGCCCGGCCAGCAGGGCATGGCGCGGGATAACCCGGACGGCGATGCCGAGGCGTCCGCTTTGGGCCAGCACCGCGCGTCCGGTGAACCAGTGGGCGCCGTCCGACTCCGCGCTCGCATGCGCCGCCACCTCGGCCCGACCGCCGACCAGCGTTCCCTCGAAGTCCACGTGACCCACGAACACCTCGACCGTCACGTCATCGGGACTCAGGCCCGCCAGGGCCACCTGGGTCCGAATGGGCACCACCACGCCCGCGTCAACCTGGCTGGGTCCGTCTGCGTGCACCTCCAAGACTCGCACGTGGGGCCACTGGGCCACCAGGTGGTCGAGCCAATGGGCAAGGTCGGTGGCCGCGCCGCCGTGGTGCTCGCGTAGGCTCCGGCCGAGCAGATGCGCGGGTCCATAAAACGACTCGACATAATTCTGGACCATTCGATTCGCGCTGTAGCCCGTCAGCGCCAGGGCCATTGAGCGTCGAGCCATTCGGATCCAGGCAATCGGAGTCTCTCCCGCGCCGACGTCGTAGAACAACGGCGCCACCGTGTGCTCGAGCAGGTCGTAAATGGCCGCCGCGTCGCTCGCATCCCGCTGCCGGTCGTCGTCAACGTCTGCCCGGCCAATCGCCCAGCCCGCTTCCGGGGTATAGGCCTCGTCCCACCAACCGTCGAGAACGCTGGCGTTGAGCACGCCGTTGGCTGCCGCCTTCATGCCGCTCGTGCCGCTCGCCTCCTGTGGTGGAATCGGCAGGTTCAGCCACACGTCGCAACCCTGCACCAGGTCGCGCGCCAGTCCCATGTCGTAGTCCTCGACGAAGACCAGCCGCCCGTCGAAGGCCGGATCGCGGCTGATGGCCGTGATTTCGCGCAGCAGGTCCTTGGCCAGGTCGTCGTTGGGATGGGCCTTGCCCGCGAAGATGATCTGCACCGGTCGGTGAGAGTTCGCAACGATGGCCTTGAGCCGTTCCACGTCGTGCAGCAGCAGAGTTGGGCGCTTGTAGAGCGCGAAGCGGCGCGCGAACCCGACCGTGAGCACGTCGCTGTGCAGGGCGGCGGACGCCTGCGCCAGCTCGTGCGCCGCGGCGCCTCGATGCTCGGCTTGCGCTCGCAGGCGTCGCCGGACGTTGGCCACCAGACGCTCGCGACGTTGCGTATGGACCCGCCAAAGCTCGTCGTCGGGAATGGCCGACAGGCTCTCCTCAATGCCCTGCGGATCGGTGCGCTCGGCCCAATGGCGCCCCATGTATCGCTGGAGCAGGCCATTCAACTCTCGAGACACCCAGGTGCGCAGATGCACGCCATTGGTCACGTGGCCGATCGGAACCTCGCTGACCGGCACGCCCGGCCACAGCCGTTCCCACATCCGGCGGCTCACGGTGCCGTGAAGCGCGCTCACGCCGTTGCGCCAGGCGGACCCGCGCATGGCCAGGGTGGTGATGCCGAACGGCTCGCCATCGTTGGCGCCGTCCACCCGGCCCAGGGTCAGTGCATGCTCGACGTCAATGTTCGATGCCTCCAGGTAGGCGCCGGCATGACGCTTCACCTGGTCCGCCGAAAACTCGTCGTGGCCGGCCGCGACCGGGGTGTGCGTGGTGAAGACATTGGTCGCGCGCACGATCTGCATCGCCGCGGTCTCGCTGAGACCGGTCTGTGCGCGGAGCGCCTGGAAGCGCTCGAGAATGAGAAACGCGCTATGCCCCTCGTTCAAGTGCGCCACGGTCGGCGTGAGATCGAGCGCGTCCAACGCGCGCATGCCGGCGACGCCCAGCAGCAACTCCTGCCGAATGCGAATGTCGCTGTCTCCGATGTACAGCCTGGACGTCAGCTCACGGTCGGCCGGGCTGTTCTCCGGCGTGTTGGCATCGAGCAGAATCAGCGGCACGCGGCCCACGTCCATTCGCCACAGCCGGACCGCAATCTCATGCCCGTCAATCGGCACGCGAACCGTCAGCGGCTGCCCGTCGGCGGAGCGCAACGCAACCACCGGCAGCACCTCCACGTCGTTTTCCGGGAACTGCTCGCGCTGCGCGCCTGAGGGATCGATCGACTGCCGGAAGTACCCCTGGCGATAGAGCATGCCGACGCCGACCAGCGGCACCCCGAGATCGCTGGCGGCCTTGAGCTGATCACCCGCCAGCACCCCCAGGCCGCCTGAATACAGGGGCACCGACTCCGCCACCCCGAACTCCATCGAGACGTAGGCCACGCGCAGTCCCTCGAGATGCCCGTGCGTTTGCTCGAACCACGTGGGGCGGCTCAGATACTGGTCATAGGCTTCAGCCACGCGGTCAAGGTCGGCGGTGAAGATCGGGTCCTCGGCCAGCGTTTGGAGTTGGCCCGGAGCTGCTCGGGTGAGCACGGCCACCGGATTTCCCTGCGAGGCGTGCCAGGCTTCGGCGTCGATGCGCCGAAACAGGTCCTGCGCTGCGGGCGTCCACGCCCACCACACGTTGTAAGCCAGATCGCGCAGGCGCTCGAGACGCCGCGGAAGCGCGGGCCTCACGGTGAAAATGCGGCTCGGGCGGACCTCGGCCGTCATGCCCGGCGTTGCTCGCGTCGGGTGAAACGTCGGCGCATTGGCGCGGCGTGCGGCGAACGGCGAATGGTCATGGCGTGGGGCGTGTGCGGCGGGCGGCTAGGCCGCCATCACCCAAAGATTGTCGGCGACCGTGTCGTCAACCACGGCCGCTTGGTCGTCCACCTGCACCACGATATGCCCGGACGGCGTCTTCTCCACGACATCGATCACGCGGCCGGGCACGAGTTGCTTGTCCTCGAAATAGTGCAGGAGCTCGCTGTCGTCCTCGGCGGGCTCCGAGAGCCGAACGACCCGTACTTTCGACCCGATCTCGGCCGACGACAGCTTGAACAGGTTGCCCACGTCGGTCTCCGGGTAGTTGCCCGGGATCGGCAGCCCATGCGGGCAGGTCGGCGGATGGCCCAGCGCCTCCGAAATGCGGTCCGTGAGCTCGGGCGAAATGGCGTGCTCCAGGCGGTCGGCCTCATGGTGGACCTCGGCCCAGCCCAGCCCAAGCGTCCGGATCAGCCAGTGCTCGATGAGCCGGTGACGACGGGCCAGCTTCTCGGCGGTGCGCTCGCCGCCAAGGGTCAGGTAGACCTCGCGCTGCGGATTGATCCACACATGCGCGTCGCGCACCAGCCGGTCGAGAGACGCCGACACGGTGGGAGCCGAAACCCCCAGGCGCTCCGCGAGACGGGCGGCGATGACGGCCCCGCCCTCGGCGCGCAACCCATAGATCGCCAGCAGATAGTCTTCAGCCGTACTAG
>DAOUKN010000181.1:0-23133 GCA_034421255.1 Chloroflexota bacterium
TCCGGGTCGAGCGCCGTGTCTCCGACGGCTGTTTCGACCGGCCGTCCAAACACGCCGCCGGCCTGATTGAGATGTGTGACCGCGAGCTCGAACGCCCGTTGCCGATCCTGGGCGTTCTGCGGCGACCCGGCGCTGATGTACGTCAGCAGCCCGAGCTTCAGCGGCTCCGCGGGCGCCTCGCCGCACGCGGTCAGGGTGACTAGCAGCAGACCCGCTGCCAGCACCGAGGCAACGCGCAATCTGATTGACATAACGCCTTCGTTCTCCGTGGCCGGGCGCCGGCGACATGCCACGGCGGCCCTCAAGGATGCTATCTGCGCAGCAGTCTCCCATGGCGCCGCTCGAATGAAGTGGAGCCCTCGGAATGCCAGGTTTCGGTGGCCCGCGCTGCGTGCAGCGTGGGATCCGTCGCGGGTGAGGCTCCCAGGCTGCACGCAGCCTGGGCCACCGGGCACACTCATCGTCACTCCGAGCGCCACACTGCTGTCATCCCGAGCGCAGCGAGGAATCTAAGGGGCGGAAGGGGAGCACGGCGCCCACCCGTTTAGGGCCCGGCCGCGAGCCACCCCTCCATCACTCCAGCCCCAGCAGCTCCAGCGAGTTGCGATGGATGATTCCCTCGATGACCTCGTCGGGGATCCGCGGCAGGTTCGTGTCCTCCACCTGGTCGTTCAGGCCACGCATATCGTCCATGCCCTCCTGCGGCGTCCAGAGCGGGAAGTCGGACCCGAACAGCAACTTGTCGGTCACGCCCCACTCGACCATCAGCACCAGGGCTTCCCAGGCCTGCCAGGGCCGCACCCACCCCCCGCCCGAGACGTCGGCGTAGACGTTGGCGTGCTTGCGAATCACCACCGCGCAGTCGCGATGCCACGGATGCGCCATGTGCGCCATTACGAACTTGAGGTCGGGGAACGCCTGCGCCACCTCGTCGATCAGCAGCGGATGGCTGTACTTCAGGATGGCTCGTGGATTCGGCTGCGTCCCCATGTGCGACAGGATCGGCAGCCCCAGGCGCTGGGCCTTCTCATAGAGGGCGAAGTAGACCGGATCGGCCGGATTGAAGTGCGCCAGCATGGGATAGATCTTGATCCCGCGCAGGCCCAGGTCGACGCCCCGGTCGATCTGGTCGAGATAGCCGTCCTCGGTCGGATCGATACCCATGAACCCGATGAGCTTGTCCGGGTCCCTGTCCACCCAATCGGCGGTGAAGTCGTCGGGACTCAGCATGCCGCAGGCCAGCGCCCGCACGCCGAACACGATGGCCCGGTCCACCGCCTCCATTGCCTTGGCATAAGTCTCGAACGGCAGCGGCTGCATCGGCGCATACCCCGCCCGCACATCGGCCCGGCGCGACGCCGCGCTCACGTGCTCCGGCTGCAGGCAATGCGTATGGACATCGACGATCATGGGCATTCCTTCCGACTAACTCAAGGTCTTGCTGAGGTCTCGTTTGCCCACGATATCGCGGGTCCGCGAGGATGTTGTGCAATTCGCGGCGTAGGGATCGCTCGAGCCGCCGGCACGACTCTTGACCCCGTTACCGCAATTCATCGCTCGGCGCCGGATCGCCGGCATGACGTCCGCAACGGACATCTACTCTTCTCGGAGGTCGAGGCTCGGGCGCCGGCTACTCCGGCGGCGTGGTGCGGCCGTCGTCAGCGCCCCAGCAGGTCGCGGTGCCGTCGGTGCGTACGCCGCATGAGTGGCAAAGTCCGGCGCTGACCGAACTGAACGTCCCAGCTGGCGGCGTGGCGCCTCCGTTGGTGTCTGCACCCCAGCACACGGCGGCACCGTCCACCCGGACCGCGCAGGTGTGAGAAGTGCCCGCACTCAGCGAGGAGAATCTCCCCGGCGGTGCCTGCGTCTGGCCGTCGTCGCTATTGCCCCAGCAGGCCACTGTCCCACCGGTGCGGATACCGCAGGTGTAGTCGTAGCCGGTGCTGATGGCAATGAAGGCGCCGGGCGGGGGCGAGGCCTGTCCATGCCCGTCGTGCCCCCAACACTCGACCGCGCCGTCGGTGCGCACGCCGCAGGAGTGACCAACTCCAATATTGAGTGAAGAAAATTTGCCGGGTGGCGGCCATCCTCGAATGGTGTCGTCGAATCCCCAGCACTCGATGGCATCGTCCGCCCGGACCCCGCAGCCAGCGTAGTCTCTGATGCTGATTGAGGTGAAAGCGCCGGACGGAGGCGAGTGTGCGCCATACCTGCCTCGACCCCAACAGAGGAGGCTAGTATCAGTGCGGATGCCACAGGTGTAAGCCGTGCCAGCGCCCACCGAGACAAAAGCGCCCGGAGGCGGGGTTGATTGGGCACGGCTGTCGGACCCCCAGCAAATCACCGATCCGTCGGCGCGGACGCCGCAGGTGTGGTCGGTGCCGGCGCTGACGGAGGAAAATGCGCCCCGCGGTGGCTCAGCTTGGCCGTGGGCGTTATTTCCCCAGCAAGCCGCGGTGCCGTCGGTACGCACTCCACAACTGTGACTTTCCCCAGCACTAACGGAGGCGAATGTTCCGCCGGGAGGGCTAACCGCGCCTGAAGCATAGCTACCTCCCCAACACGCAATCGTAGTGTCGGTGCGTACGCCACAGGTGTGGAAGCCCCCGGCACTCACGGCGGTAAACGTGCCGGTCGGCGGCGTGGCCTGCTCTTGCACGTTATGTCCCCAGCAGGCTACGGCGCCGTCGGTGCGTACTCCACACGCGTGGCCGTAAGTCGAGCCGCCAACGCTGACTGAGGAAAAGAGGCCCGACGGCGGATCGGCTCGGCCACTACTGAAGTACCCCCAGCAGGCGACCGTTCCATCGGGGCGCACGCCACAGCTCTGATGTGCGCCGGCACTGAGCGAGGTGAACACTCCGGCCGGCGGCGTAGCCTTGCCGTCGCTGTTGGCCCCCCAACATGTGACAGTCCCGTCAGTATGGAGCCCGCAGGAGTGAGTGTCCCCAGCGCTGTACGCGATGAACGAACCAGGCGGGGAATACTCTGGCTCATTGAGCCGCTTCCCCCAGCAATCGATTTCACCCTCCGGGCGAACCCCACAGATGAGACTATGGCTTGTTTTTAGGGAGCTGAATGCGCCTTGGAGTGGCGTCGTTCGGATATCGTCATAGCCCCAGCAGGCGATCACCCCGTTGGTCTGGACGCCGCAGGAATGCTCGTAGCCGACGGTGACGGAGGTGAACGCGCCCGAAGGCGGCGTGGACTGACCGGATATGTCGGATCCGCCGCAAGCTACGGTGCGGTCCGTGCGTACCCCGCAAGTGTGAAATGCACCGACGCTGATCCACTGAAACTCACCTGGCAGTTCCACCCTGCCAATCGGATTGCCCCAGCAGGCCATTGACCGGTCCGTGCGCAGCCCGCACGCGTGACTAGTGCTCGCGCTTACGGCGACAAACGTGCCGGCCGGCAGACGTGCTCTCTCGGTTTCCGTGTCCCCCCAGCACTCGAGGTTTCCGTCGGCGCGCACGCCGCATGTGTAGCGGCTGCCGGCGCTGACCGTGGAGAACTCTCCAGGGGGCGGCGTGGACTGGCCGTCCTCGTCACGTCCCCAGCAGGCAGCCGTCCCGTCGGTTCGCACCCCGCACGTGTGGGAACCGCCGGCGCTAACGGACTGAAACGTGCCGGCGGGCGCCTGCAAGATCTCGTCATTGTCCGCAGCTCCCCAACAGGCGATGGTCCCCTCGGAATGCACGCCGCAACTGTGGATCCGGCCCGCGCTCACCGACGTGAAACTGCCCGGCGGGGGATCCGCCTGGCCGGTATAGGTCCCGGAAATGCTCGTGTTGCTTCCCCAGCACAAAACAGTACCGTCGGTGCGTATGCCGCAGGTGTGGCGGTCGCCGGCGTCGACGGCGATCCAATCGCCGAATTCGGGCGGCTCGGTTGGGGTGGAAGCTGTCGTCGGCGCCTGGTCGGCTGTTTCAGGTGCGTCGACAGCAACGTCGCATGCGGCCGCGGCGACGACCAGGGCGAGAATAGCCACAATTGGCCCGACGACCCGTTGTAGGCGGTATCGGCCGCCATTCCAGAGTCGCGCGCGCATGACTATCCCGCCCTGAATCCTCGAGTTCCCGTACAAGACATTACGTCGTCAACTACAGAATCGTTCCGTCAGATCCCGCAAAATGCTGGCTTCTTGCAAGGGTCGCTTCGCGTACGCACCCAGGCTCGGGGTGACCGACGGCTCTATGTATGACGCGGCCGCGCCCTCACCTCACCGCAACTGATCGCGTCCCTTGAACGACGGCACGTTCAGCCGCAGTGTGGGCCGGTGGAGGTCGTAGAGGTCCATCGGCTCGTAGGGATGGTCCTTGGCGGCTTCCTCGTTGAACTCCACGCCCAGACCCGGCCGGTCCGGGATTTCCAGCCACCCGTCCTCGACCTTCAGCGGGTTGGCGCACACCTCGAACCGCCACGGCTCCGGCGGGAAGTGCTCCAGGGTCAGGAAGTTGGGGATGCAAGCCGCCATCTGCACCGCCGAGGCGTAGGACACCTCGCCGTTGGGGTTGTGCGGCGCGAAGGCGGCGTAGTGTGAGTCCGCGATGGCCGCGATCTTGCGCGCCTCCAGCATCCCGCCGCAGTGGGCCATGTCCGGCTGCACGATGTCGGCGCCCCCGTGCGCCAGCAGCTGCTGGAAGCTGAAGATCGTGAAGAGGCGCTCGCCGGTGGCGATCGGAATGTTGAGCTTGCTGCGCACGTAGGCCATGGCGTCCAGGTCTTCGTGGGGGATGGGTTCCTCGAAGAAGCTGATGTTGTACTCCTCCACCGCCTTGCCCGCCCGCACGGCGTTGCCCACGGTGTTGAAGATGCCGTTGCAGTCGATGTAGAGGTCGATGTCGGGACCGACGGCCTCGCGCACCGCTCCCACGGCCTCGACGCCGGTGTTGAGGATGTTGTTGTCCATGCGATAGAAGTCGATGCCCTCGCGGGCGCCCCAAGGGTTGAACTTCATGCCCTGCACGCCCAGCTTCAGCGCGGCCTTGGCGGCCTCGGCCATCTGCTCCGGGCTCATGCCCTGCCGGTACCAGGCGTTGGCGTAGAGCTTGACGCGGTCCCGCACCTTGCCGCCGAGCAGCTCGTAGACGGGCACGCCGAGCGCCTTGCCCTTGATGTCCCACATGGCCGTCTCGACGCCGCTGATCGCGCTCGTTAGCACCGCGCCGCCCCCGTAGAACGCCCGCCGGTACAGCTCCTGGAAGTGCTTCTCGATCTCGAATGGGTCCTTGCCCATGAGATAGCGCTTCAGCTCATGAACCGCGGTTTCGGCCGTGGCCGACCGGCCTTCGAGCGTGGCCTCCCCGATGCCGTGCAGGCCGTCGACATCGGTCTCCATCTTGACGATCAGCCAGTTACGCCACGACCCGCCGACGAGAAAGGTCTTGACGTCAGTGATTTTCCTTGGTCGCATGGGCGTGCAGCTCCTTGGCGAGAGTCGCCGGATTCGCGGTGGTGGTTCGGGCCGGGCCTAGAAACGTCCGCCGATCATTCGAGCCCCAGGAGTTCCAGGGTGTTGCGGTGGATGATTCCCTCGATCACGTCGTCCGGGATGCGCGGCAGGTTCGTGCCCTCCACCTGCTCGTTCAGGCGGCGCATCTTGGTCATGCCCTCCCCGGGCGTCCAGAAGGGGAAGTCCGAACCGAAGAGCAGTTTGTCGGCGACGCCCCACTCGACCATCAGCACCAGGGCCTCCCAGGCCGAGTAGGGCCGCACCCAGCTTGCGCCCGAGACGTCGGCGAAGACGTTGGCGTGCTTGCGGATCACGATCGCGCAATCGCGCTGCCAAGGATGGCCCATGTGCGCGATCACGACCTTCAGGTCCGGGAAGGCCTGCGCCACTTCGTCGAACAGCAGCGGATGGCTGTACTTGAGGATCGCCCGCGGGTTGGGATGCGCGCCCACGTGCGACAGGATCGGCAGCCCCAGGCGCTGGGCCTTCTCGTAGAGGGCGAAGTAGAGCGGGTCGGCCGGATTGAAGTGCGCCAGCATGGGATAGATCTTGATGCCGCGCAGGCCGAGGTCCGAGGCGCAGCGATCAATCTCGTCGAGATAGCCGTCCTCGGTCGGGTCGATGCACATGAACCCGATGATCCGGTCGGGGTCGTTGGCCACCCAGTCGGCGGTGAAGTCATTGGGACTCAGGGCGCCGCACGCCAGGGCGCGCACGCCAAAGACGACGGACTTGTCCACCACGCGCATGGCCTCTTGGTAGGTTTCGAACGGCAGCGGCTGCATGGGCGGATACCCCGCCCGTTCGTCGGCGCGGCGCGAGGCCTCGCTCACGTGATCCGGCTGCAAACAGTGCGAGTGGACGTCGATGATCACGGGCAAACCCTCCGTGCGTGTGCGTGCGAATCCGTGGACTGCGTCAGAACTTTCATCCCTTGACCGCGCCGGCGGTTATTCCCCGCACGAGGCCCCGCTGCAAGATCAAGACGATGATGAAGATGGGCACCGCCGAGAGCGTCGACGCCGACATCGCCACCGCCCAGTCGGTGGCCGTCTGCTCCGCCGTGAACGTGGTGCTCACGCCGATCGGCAGCGTCTTGACGTCCGACGTGGTGGTGAACACCAGGGCGAACAGGAACTCGTTCCAGGCCAGGATGAAGGCGAACAGCGCGGTGGCCACGATGCCGGGCACCGAGAGCGGCAGGATCACCCGGAATAGCGCGCCCAAGCGGCTGGCGCCGTCCACCATGGCCGCTTCCTCGAGGTCGCGCGGCAGCGACTGAAAGTAGCTGCGCAGCAGCCACAGGCAAAACGGCACCGAAAACGTGGTGTAGGTGATGATCAGGGCGACCAGGTTATTCGCCAGATTCAGCGTCACCACGATCTTGAACAGCGGAATCAGCAGCAGCACCGACGGCACGGTGTATGTCAGCAGGGCGAACCGCCCGATCACCTCGCCGCCGGGAAACCGCAGCCGCGCGAGGCTATAGGCGCCAAGCGTGGCGACCGCGATGGAGACGAACGTCGTTCCCGTCGCCACGATCATGCTGTTGAGCGCAAAGCGCAGGAAGACCGGGTCGAACGCCACGACGGCCATGTGGTCGCCGACGAAGGCGCGGGGGAGCAGGATTTCCCCGAGATCTCGCCTGAGAAACGTCTCCACGGGGCTGATCGATCCCACGACCATGAAATAGATGGGAAAGACGGCGAGAAACGACAGAAACAGTCCGAGCAAGGCCCGGGGGCGATGTTTCGCCGTGAGGACTTTGGCCACGCGCCTCATGCTTGCGACTCTTCCTCGACCCAGCCGACGCGAAGCATGATCAATGACAGCAGCACGACCAGCACCACCATCACGGCGGCGATGGCGGAGCTCATGCCGACGTTGTATTCGCGGAAGCCCGCGGTGAACACCTGCATCGGCAGCGTCAGGGTCGCTCGCGCCGGACCCCCGCCGGTCAGCAGGTACACCATGTCAAAGGAGTTGAAGGTCCAGATGGTGCGCAGCACCAGCACGATGACCAGCACGTAGCGCAGCGCCGGCACCGTGATGTTCCAGAACATCTGCCAGGCCGACGCCCCATCGACCTTGGCGGCCTCGTACCAGTCCTCGGGGATCGTTTGCAGGCCCGCCAGCAGCACCAGGAAGGTCCATGGCAGTCCCTTCCAGGTGTAGACCGCGATGAGGGAGATCATGGCCGTGACGCCCTCGGAGAGCCAGGCGATCGGCTCGTCGATGATGTGCAGCAGCTGCAGGAACGCGTTGACGGGCCCGAACTGCGGATGGAGCAGCCAGACCCACACGAACGCCGTCACGAACGACGGGATGACCCACGGCAGGATGTTGAGGGTGCGGAAGAGCCCGCGGCCGCGATAGCTGGCGTTGACCGCGAGGGCGATGATCATGCCGATGATCACCTCGCCGGCCACGGCGCCCGCCGTCAGCACGACGCTGTTCTTGACGACTTTCCAGAATTCGCCGTCGGTCACCAATCGCCGGAAATTGTCCAGCCCGACGAACTCGGCGGGATCGTTCGGCCGCAGCAGGCTTTCGTTGAAGAACGCCAGCCACATCGTCGAGATCATGGGGTAGAGCACGACGGCGGCAATGAGCGCGATGGTAGGAAACAGCAGCCCTATACCCAGCAGCCGCTCGGAATTGCGCAGGCTGAGGCCTCGAATACCCCACCTCACCGTTGTATGCAGGGGGCGGGCCCGCAGCTAATGCTGACGGCCCGCCCCCGAAACTGCACTTGATCGACTAGTTCTCGTCGATCACCTTCTGGACTTCGGCCTCGGCCCAAGCCGCCGCGTCTTCGGGGCTTTCACCGTCGAACACCATGATGAACATGTCCTTCACGATGTTCCGGGCGGTCACGGTCCCGAGAAGCCCTGAGCCCTTGGACCCGTACTTCGATCCGCCGACCCACGCCATCTGCGAGGCGTCCACGCCTGCGCGGATGATGTGCGCCACCGGTGCGATGCGCGGGTGGCCCCAATACTCGTCGCTGTTCTGCACGGCCACGTGCGTCGGCGCCCAGCCGATCACCGTGCTCTGGAACCACTCCTGGTAGTTCGGGCGGTCAAAGAGCGCCGCGAAGAACTCCGCCATGCGGTCGGGGTAGTCCGTCTGCGTGGTGATGTTGAGGATGTTCATCCCCGCCAGCCCGGCGCCGGTCCCGGCCACGCTCGGCTGCGCAACCGCGGCAACCTGCTCCAGCATTTCCGGCTTGTCGGCCAGGAAGGTGCCGGAGAAGGAGGTCGACGAAACCATGTGCGCCGTGGCGCCGCGAATGAACTCCGTCCGACCGTGACCCTCGTGTCGGGCCGCCGCGCCCGGAGCCGACACGTCGTCCAGGGCTTTCGCCAGCTTGAGCGCCGCGATGGTGCCCTCGCTGTTGATGGAGTTGTTGCCGTTCTCGTCGAAGACGTACGCGTCATGCGCCGGCATCAGACTCCACGCCATCTTGGGATGGGCGTCCAGCAAGTAGGTGAAGTAGCCGTAGATGTCGGGCGGGTCGTTCAGCGCCTGGGCGTTCGCCAGGATGTTGTCCCACGACGACGGCTCCGGCAGACCGTGCTGCGCGTAGAGGTCGCTGCGGTAGTAGAGGATGTGGGGCCACAGGAACTGCGGAACGCCGTAGTTCACCCCATCGACCGCGGTCGCGTTGAGGTCGTTCTCACCAAAGATTTCGCGCCCCATCATGTCGAGCGCGTCCGTCGCCGGCGCCACGATCTCCTGCCCGGACCAACTCCAAGTCGCGTCCGGCTGGCTCCACACCATGTCCGGCAGCGTGCCGGCGGCCTTGGCCGCCAGGATCTTCGGCTCCGTCTCGCGGAACGGCACCACTTCGCGGTTCATGCGAACGTCGGACGAGATGCCGGCGCGGGCGAACCAGGCGTCCTGGGCCGCCACGCCCAACGGCCGCGTCTCGAAGTCCCAGAACGAGATGTCGAGGATTTCGCGCTCGACCATGACTTCCTCGACGACCCGCTGGGTGACGACCGTCTGGACCGGAACTTCCTTGATGACTTCCTGCGTGACGATCTTCTCGACCGACACTTCCTTGATGACTTCCTGCGTGACGATCGTCTCGACCGGAACTTCCTTGATGACTTCCTTGGTGACGACTTCCGTTTCGCCACAGGCACCCAGGATCATCGCGACGGTCGCGGTCCCACCGGCCGCCGCGGCCAGGCGGAACAAGCGCCGCCGGCTCAGCGTCCCCGTTGGACTCAAGGTTCCCTTCATCCCTCACTCCTCTGCTTGGACGGGGCGCATGAGGTCGCCGCCGCACAACCGGTCAACACGAACACAATGTTGGCTGGGATTGTATCGCCTGGGTGGGCTTGGCCCTGCCGCGGCGCGCTGAAGCAGGCGCCCTTTCGGCACTCGTGGTCATCGGGCTGGTTGTACGCGCCGCGCAGTCGAATTCGCCCGCGCCCTCTCACGGCTTCCGGCGATGGCGCTGTATATCACGAAGCGGATTGACGATTCAACCGCAGCGCTGCCTGATTCCCACTTGTACGCCGGCTGCACCGGGCGCGCTCCGCGTGCCACACTAGACCTCGTTGGACCGCGGATCGAGGTACGGCGATGGACCCGAGTTGCTTGGAATTCGCGCTCACCGACTCCGAGGCGGCGGCCTTCGAGCGCGATGGATTTCTGGTAGTCGAAGACGCGCTCACCGACGCCAAGGTCGACGAGCTCAGCGACCTGCTCGACCGCCTGGTCGCGGGCGGCGGCTTCACCCACACACCGCACGGCCAACGCGCCGGTCGCGTCAACGCCATCGACGTGGCCGGGCTGGATCCCGCCCTGATCGAGCTGGTGGATCACCCGCGCACGCTGCCCAAGGTCTGGGGAATCCTGGGCTGGAACATCCACCTCTATCACAGCCACTACATCATGGCGGAACAGATTGACCGGCCGTCCAACGGGGAAGCCGAGGCCACGCTCGGCTGGCACCAGGACTCGGGTCAAATCAACCAGGACCTCGAAACCAATCCTCGCCCACGGCTGTCGCTCAAGGTGGCCTACTTCCTCAGCGACGCCAGCGAGCCGGACCGGGGCAACTTTTGGGTGCTGCCCGGCAGCCACCTGCGGAATGAAATCGAGATTCCCGCGTCCGGTCGCGGCCAGCCCGACGGCGCCATGCCGGTGTGCGTGGCGCCAGGGACGGCGGTGCTCTTCGATCGACGGCTCTGGCACGCCGGGTCGCCCAACTACGCGCCCATCGTGCGCAAGGCGCTGTTCTTCGGCTATTCCCACCGATGGGTCCACGCCCGCGACGAGGTGACGATTCCTCCAGATCTCTGGGAGGCGGCCGACCCCATCCGCCGGCAATTGCTAGGCTACGCCACGAGCCAGCACGGACGCACATCTCCGACGGACGAGGACGTGCCGCTGCGGGGATGGCTGGAGCAGCACCAGCCGGCCATGGCGGCGCGCTAGTACCGACGGCCCCTACGCGCAGAGCGGGTGGTTGATGTCCCAGCGCAGGCCGGTGCTCGCCAGCGGATTGGCCGCAAGCCGATCCATCGTTTCCAGCCAGCGCCGCCGCCACTCGTGATGGTCGCGCAGCTCGGATGACGGATTCGAGCGACTGCGTGCAATGAACCCCGGCAGATAGCCGCGGCCCGAGGGCGCGTCCGGGTGCTGATAGCGCAGGTCCAGGCTCATGCGCACGCCGTTGCCCAGATTCGGCATGGCGCCGTGCATCAGGTGGCGGGAGAACACGATCACCGATCCCGCGCGCACCGGCAGCGGCTGCGTGCGCTCGTTGTTCATGATGCCGTCGGGCAGATGGACGCCGCTCGAAGGATTGGGACAGTGCTGCGCCAGGCCCTGGCGATGACTCCCCGGCGCGATCTTCAAGCACCCGTCGTCCGCCATCGCGTCGCTCAGGGCCACCCACGCCGTGATCATCTCGGTGTCGTCGGCCTCGCGTGACTGCACCGCGTGGTCCTGGTGCCAGGGAGTCGAGCGCCCCAGGGCGTCGTCCGGTGCCAGGAATCGCTCGGGAACCTTGAGCCGCGCGTGCTGGATCGGGCAGGAGTAGATCTCGGGTCCGACAAACGGCTCGACCACGTCCAGCAGCTTTGGGTGTCGCAGCAGATCGAAGGCGGGCTTGCCCAGGTAGGGGTCCCGGTCCGCCGTGGCGACCGTGGTCGGGCGAATCGAGGGATCGAAGGGCGACGGATCAATCCCGCCGGCGCACTCGGCGAGGAACATCAGCTTCGCCTGGAGGTCGCCGTCGGGCGGCCACGCCGCCAGTTGCTCCGGCGTTAGTTCTTCATCAGCCAGACGGTCGGCGATGCGCTCGAAGTCCTCGAATAGGGCGGCGAAATCGCGTTCGGGATCGAACACGTCCTCGAAGATCACCCAGCCCTCGCGCTCGAAGTGGTCGAGCTTTGCGGCTAGGTCCTCCGTGCTCTCGACCTGCGTCGTTTCGACTGCCATTGACGGTTCCCCAGGCTGCCAGCGACCCCGCGCTTGTCAGGATACGCCAACGGTCCGCAAAGACCGCTTGTCCTCACGAAGTGGCACAGGCCTACGACTCCGTCGGTTCAGGGCAATCTGTCCTACCACCTTGTCAATCCCGCGCAATCTGTCATTCCGATGACGCGCCTGCCGCCCGTCCGTCATTCCGGCGGAGGCCGGAATCCAGTCCGGGTCACCGGCGTGTCGGGTGGACCTGGACCCCGGCCTTCGCCGGGGTGACGAGGGATAGTCCTGGATCGATTGGCCCGCCGCAGCGGCTTGAACACCCTTGACTTGCAACACAGATAGTCCGAGCGCAGCGAGGAATCTAAAGGGCAGGCAAATGGGCACGAGGCCCGTCGTGTCCTGGCGGCGCTCGCCCGTCCGTCATTCCCGCGGCGGCCTGGCTATTGAACGACCAGTTGGTAGACAACTCCCACCACCGCGCCCGCGGGCACCAGCCACGTCGCCGTCGTGCGGTAGCGAATTACGAGCGCAAGCGAGACTGCCGCCAGCACGCCCGTCGGCACGTCCACGATCGCCGCGCGTCCAAGGGTGACGGACACGCCAACCATCAGGGCGATGGCGGCGGCGTTCACACCGTCCAGGAAGCCGCTGGCCCGCCGGTCGGCCCGCACCCGCGCCACGAGCGGATTCAGCATGGCCACGAAGACGAACGACGGCAGGAAGATCGCCACCGTCGCCAGCACCGCCCCCGACCAGCCGCCGAGGATGTAGCCCACGAAGCTGGCAGTGGTGAACACCGGACCGGGCGTCATCTGACCGACCGCCACGGCGTCCAGCAGCTGCTGCTGGGTCAGCCAGCCCAACCGGTCGACGAAGTCGCCCTGCATGAACGCCAGCAGCACGTAACCGCTGCCGTAGAGCACCGCGCCGATCTTGAGGAATAGCAGGAACAGGTGGCCCAAGCTGAACGTGCTCGCGACCGTGAGGACGGCCGGCATCGCGCCCAGCGGCAGCAGCCCGAACAGTGCCCGGCCGCCGGGTCCGGGCCATTCACGGGCTCGGGCGAGCAGGCCGATGCCGCCGCCCGCGGCCAGCAGGATCAGCTCGTTGACGCCCACGATGTAGAGCGTCAGCACGCCGACGGCCAGCACCAGCGTCCACACCTTGCCCAGCGCGGTCCTGGCCAATCCCACGATTGCGTTGACCACGATGGCTATGACAACTGGCTTGATGCCGTAGAGCGCCCACTGCAGCGCCGGTACCTCGTTGAACTCGACATAAACCCACGCCAGGCCGGTCACGATCAGGAAAGCCGGCAGGATGAACAGCGCGCCCGCCGCGACGAGCCCTCGCCAGCCGGCCCGTTCAAGTCCCAGGTGAATCGCCATCTCGGTCGAGTTGGGGCCGGGAATCAGGCTGGTCGCGCCCACCAGGTCCATGAATCGCTGGTCCGACAGCCACTTGCGGCGGGCAACCGCTTCCTCGCGGAACATGGCGATGTGGGCCGCGGGTCCGCCGAAGCCCAGCACCCCAAGCTTGAGAAACAGCGCCGAAACCTCGCGCAGCGCGCCGCGGCGCTCAGACGGTGTCTCTACCGGTCAACTCCTTCGCCAGGGGGCTGACTTCGCGTTTGTCCCAATGGTTGGTTCGCAGTTGTAGCAGGCAGCGACCGCTACGTGGCCCTGCCCCGCGCACGCAGGCCACCATGGACGGCCTGTTTCGCTAGACTCAACCACTCCCGCGCGGCCAATTCAGCGCGGCATCGCCCACAGCGAGCGAGAGCGCCATGCCACGGACGAACTGCCTGTCGATGCTGCTCGATGACGACATTGCCGATCAGGACACGCTCGCGTGGCGGGTCGAGCCGGCGGTCCCCGATCCGGCCAATCCGCTCCTGGAGCCCCATTTCCCGTGGGACAGTGGCTCGGTGTTCGCCCACGGCACCTTCGTCAAGGACCCCATCGACGGCCTCTGGAAAGGCTGGCACCTCTCGACGCCCTCCGGCGAAGAGCGTTTCGAGGCCTTCCGTCGCCTCACCTATTGCGAGTCCGAAGACGGCGTCAACTGGACCCGGCCCGAGCTCGACATTGCCCCGCAGCCCGGGTACCCGAAGACCAACATCATCTTCGACCATGACTCGGGCGGCGCGTCGCAGTTCGCCTCGGTGCTCATTCACCCGGACGCCGAGCCCGAGCGTCGCTACGAGATGTTCGCCATGCGTGTGCCGGGACGGCCGGAGGGCATCGGCGCCAACTTCATTCCCGGCATCGCGCGCCGGCCCGGCGAGGACAGGCATCCGACGGCCGTTTATCGCTACTTCTCGTCCGACGGCATCCACTGGTCCGCCGAGGAAGGGCCGCTGCTCGAGGTGATGACGATCGGCAACCGCATGATCATGCCCTACACCACGGCCATCGGCGGGGCCGACCACTCGGCCTATTTCAAGGGCGAGGACGGGGGCTACGAGCTGATCCAGAAGGTCGGCACGACGATGCATCCCGGCGGCCTCATTCCCTACGACTGCTTCCCGATGGGCCGCCGCGTCATCGGCCGGCGCACCAGTCCGAATGGCTCGGACTGGTCGCCGATCGAGGTCATCATCGAGCCCGACTGGAAGGACGCCCAGGACCTGCAGTTCATGGAGCTGGCTCCGCTGAAGGTGAAGGGCGGTCATCTGGGCCTGCTCTGCTGCTACAACCTGCGCGAGCAGACGATCAACTGGCAGTGGGCGGGCAGCGCCGACCGCCGCATCTGGGAGCGCCCGGCGCGCCGCCCCACGCTCGACAACGCGCCGCTCGGCGACTACGGCGGCGGCATGCTCTGGCCCACCCACAGCTTCATCGAGCACGAGGGCCGCGTCTATATGTATTACGGCGCGCTCGAAGGCATCCACGGCGACATCTACTCCGATCAGCCGTCGCTCCATATCTTCAATGGCGCGCTCTGCCGCGCCAGCTGGGAGATCGATCGCTACTGGGCGGCGGTGTCCGCCTCCGGCGGTGTCAACGTCGGCTCGCTGACCACCCACCCGCTGCCGGTGGCGGGCAAGCAGCTCGTGCTCAACGCGGCCACTTCCACGGTTGGCCCCGGCGAGCTCGAGGTCGAGCTACTCGACCCCGACGGCAACCCCATCGAGGGCTTCAGCCGCGCCGACTACGTGGCCTGGCACGGCGACGCCAAGGCGCAGCCGGCGCGCTGGTCCGGCGGCAGCGTGGCCCCGCGCGACGACGTGGCCGCCAAGTTCTATCTGCGGCGCTCGCGGCTCTACGGCTTTGCCTGGGAATAGCGCCGGCCGCGCCACCGAGCCGCGCTGGCGGCAGGCGGGCGCCGTCGACACCACGGACAGCCCTCACGCGCGGCTGCGCCCCGTGCCGATACACGCCGTCACGATGGGCGACGGCTTTTGGAAACCGCGCATGGAGGGCAACCGCACTTCCGGCATCGCCGCCTTTCTCGCCTGGCTCGATGAGGACGGCCAGGTCGCGCCGTTCCGCGCCTTCGCGCATTTCGCGCGGACCGGTGACTCGTCGCGCATCCCCGCCGCGCTCGACACGATGCGCGCCGTCTTCGAGGGCCGCAACAGCCGCCGCATGCGCCACACGTGGCGTGCGGCGGTGATGAAGGTGGTGGAGGCTTGCGCCTTCACCCTGCAATCGGTGGATGATCCAGACCTCCGCGCGCTTATGGACGAATTGGTCACTGGCATCGTGGCCGCGCATGACAGCGACGAGTTTTGGCCCGCGTACTACGGCGACGATTTCGAATATTCCTATCAGCTCGCCACGCCGGGCCACCTGATCCAGGCCGCCGTGGCCCACCATCGAGCCACTGGGAAGACGGATTTCCTCGATGTCGCCGTGCGCGTGGCAGACGCGATTGCGGTCAAGTACGAGGGCCGCGAGTTCGCGGAGCATCCGTGCATCGAGATGGCGTTGGTGGAGCTTTGGCGCGCGACCGGCGAAGAGCGCATCTTTCGGCTGGCGGCGCACTTCACCGCGCTGCTCATGGAGCAGGAACCGGTGATCGGTCCCCACACCGGCAAGGGCCGCTGGCGCCACTTCAATTGCCACGTCGTGCGGCAGACCTATCTGCCCGCGGGAGCGGCGGATCTGCTGGCGGAGCGCGACGATCCGGCGCTCCATACGCAGTTGCTCGCCATCTGGCGCGACATGGTGCACGCCAAGCTGCAAGTCACCGGACACATCGCGGTGGACCATTGGATGCCCGAGCGCATCACGTCGGAGCCCTTCGCCCTCACCGAGGGCGCCCTCGGCAACGTGCTCGACCACATCAACCACGGCTTCGAGCTCTGCGAGAGCGTCGGCAACGTCATGTGGGGCTGGCGCATGCTCATGCTCAGCGCAGACGCCGCCTACGCCGACCAGCTCGAGCGAGCGCTCTATAACGGCCTGCTCCCGCACATCGGCCTCGACGACAGCAGCTGGTTCTATCTATGCCCCATGCTTTCCGACGGCGACCATCCGCACCGCAACCAATGGGGCAACCCGGCCACCGGCTGCTGCGGGGCCAACGCGGTCCGCTTCATGCCCTCGGTGCCGTCCTACATGTTCACCACGTCCGACGACGGCGTGTGGGTGCACCTCTACGACGCCAGCCGCATGGACTGGCAGCTTCCCGATGGCTCGCCGATCCGCGTGAATGTGCACACCAGATACCCGTGGAGCGGGAGCGTCGAGCTGCAACTCGGCGTCGACGAGCCTTCGGCGTTCACCGTGCACCTCCGCATACCCGGCTGGTGCGATGACGCGCAGGCCGCCGTCAACGGCGAGCCGGTCGACGGTCCAATCACCAGAGGGTCGTATCTCGCGCTGCGGCGCACGTGGACCGACGGCGACGCGATCACCCTCGATCTGCCGATGCCGGTGGTCGGCATGGAAGCCGATCCGCGCGCGGTCGAATTCCAGGGCAAGACGGCTCTCATGCGCGGTCCGTTGCTCTACTGCTTCGAGGGCGTCGACAACGCCGTGTCGGGCGTTCGCGATCTCGCCGTCGACGTAGGACCGGCTGTGCGGCCGTTCACCTCGGAAACCGAACCCGAGGCGCTGTATCAGCCGGCCGCCACCCTGCCGGCGTTTCGGCCCGTCGACCAACCGGACCTGCTCGGCGGTGTGACCGTGCTCCAGGGCGCGGCGGCGGGTCGCGACGCCGGGGCGGAGCTCACGGCCATTCCCTTCTATGCCTGGTCCAATCGCGGACCGACGCCCATGACCGTGTGGATCGATTGGGCGGGAGACGAGGAGACTCTCTAGGCCGCGAGACGCCGGTCTCGATTGGCACGCACTGCCCAGTTTGGCCGCTCAACTCTCTATTGAGACGTTGTGTCAATAAGCTGTATATTGCGACGATATGGCAGTAAGGAATTCTCCATCGGAGGTCGATTGATGAATCTGCGGATTGTGCTGGCCGCGCTCCTCGGTGTCCTGGTCCTGGCGACGGCCTGCGGGGATACCGACACGAGTTCGGAGCGCCTGGAGGCCACCGCGGCCCCAACGGTAGCTGCCAACGAAGGCTCAGCGCCGAGCACGGCGAGTTCGGAGCCCCTCAAGGTCATTGCCACCATCTACCCGCTGGGTTACTTCGCCGAGCGTGTCGGCGGTGACCTCGTTGACGTCGACGTGCTCGTGAGCCCCGGGTTCGAGGCGCACGGCTACGAACTCACAGCATCCGAATTGCAGGATCTAGGCGACGCTGACGTGATCGTCCTGAACGGGATCGGTCTTGAGCCTTGGATGAATCGGGCGATGGAGGCTGTCGAAGACGAGCTTTCGGCGATTGTCGTGGAAGCGGCTGACACGGCGTTGGCTATGGAAGGCGAAGTCCATATGCACGACGACGAAGAGGGCCACGACGACCACGGCGATGAAGACGGCCATCACGACGACGAGGAAGGCCATCACGACGAGGACGAAGAGGGCCATCACGACGAGGATGAAGAGGGCCACCACGACGAGGATGAAGAGGGCCACCACGACGACGAGGAAGGCCATCACGACGATGAGGACGGCCACCACGACGACGAAGAGGGACACCACCACCACGACGAGGGTGGGCTTGATCCTCACTTCTGGCTAAGCCCGACGCTGGCCGCCCGCCAGGTCGAGCGCATCCGTGACGCCTTCGTCTCGGCTGATGCCGCCAACGCCGACACGTACCGGCAGCACGCGGACGAGCTAATCGCTGAGTTGCAGGTGCTGGATCAGGAGTTTGTCGAGGGCCTTGGCGCCTGCAAGCACGATCACTTCGTGACGTCGCACGCGGCTTACGGATATCTGGCCGCGCAATACGGCCTCGAGCAGATTGCGCTGGCTGGCTTCTCCCCAGAAGTGGAGCCCTCGCCGCAGCGGCTCGCGAGCGTCACCGACCGCGTAACCGAGCTAGGCCTCGGGCACGTCCTGGTTGAGCCCGTGCTCAGCGATCGCCTCGCGCAGACCGTCGCCCGGGAAACCGGCATCGAGCTCCTTTCCATCCACGCCATCGAGAGCGTGACTGAGAACGAGCTCCAGGCGCACGGCGATTACTTCGGCCTCATGCGCGACAACCTTGCTGGTCTGAGGATCGCCCTGGAGTGCGAATGATGGATTTGCCGCTGCCGCCGGGCTCCCCGCATCGAATGGAATCACGCGGTCCTCTCGCACGACGAGGCGGTGGCGGTGGATGACGCGTCGGTCAGCATCCTGATCGGTGCTTCGACGCCATCCGAACCAGTTCCGGGATCCTTGGAGGTCTCGGGTGACGCGGCGCCGGTCACGCTCCAAGCACTTTGGCCTAGGGCAGGCGATCGTGACACCATGTGTCGAGAAGAAGACCCATCGGAGCCTGGTCCATGAGATTCCGCATCGTGATCGTCGCGATTCTCGGAGTGCTTGTCTTCACAGCCGCCTGCGGAGAAAGCGACACCGATTCCGACCGCCTCCAGGTCGTTGCCACGATTTATCCGCTGGGGTACTTCGCCGAACGTGTCGGCGGTGACCGGGCCGAGGTCAACGTGCTCATAGGCCCCGGGATCGAGGCGCACGGATTCGAACCCACCGCATCCGACTTGCTGGCGCTGGGCGACGCGGACGTGATCGTGATGAACGGGGTCGGACTCGAGCCCTGGATGGACGGCGCGATCGACGCCGTTGGCGACGACCTGACCGCGGTTGTCGTGGAGGCGGCCGACTCGACGCGCGCTATGGAAGGCGAGGTCCATAGTCACGGTGAGGACGAAGAAGGCCACCACGACGAGGACGAAGAGGGCCACCACGACGACGACGAGGACGACGGTGACCACGGCCACGAGCACGCCGACGACGAAGGCGACCACCACGACGAACACGGCGACCACGGCGATGAGGAGAGCACGCTCGACCCCCACATGTGGCTTAGCCCCACCCTTGCCGCCCACCAGGTCGAGCGCATCCGCGACGCCTTCGTCTCAGCGGACGCGGCGAACGCCGACGGTTACCGGCAGCGCGCGGACGAGCTCATTTCCGAGCTCAACGCCCTGGAACAGGAGTTTGCGGACAGCCTCGGCGCCTGCAAGCACGATCACTTCGTGACGTCGCACGCGGCTTACGGATATCTGGCCGCGCAATACGGCCTGGAGCAGATTTCGGTTGCCGGACTATCCGCCGACGTCGAGCCCTCGCCACAGCGGCTCGCGAGCGTCACCGACCGCGTAACCGAGTTGGGACTCGGGCATGTCCTGGTTGAGCCCGTGCTCAGTGACCGCCTGGCGCAGACGGTCGCGCGCGAGACCGGCGTGGAGCTTCTGACCATTCACGCCATCGGGAGCGTGACGGAGAACGAACTCGAAGCGCACGGCGACTACTTCGGCCTCATGCGAGACAATCTGGCGAATCTCAGGGTCGCGTTGGAATGTGAATGAGGTCCGCACTGCTCCAGCCTCCCGTCATCGAATGGGATCACGTGACCTTCGCTTACGGCGAGGCGGTGGCGGTGGAGGACGTGTCGCTCACCATCCATGCCGGCGAACTGGCCGCAATCCTGGGGCCAAACGGTAGCGGCAAAAGCACGCTGATTCGGCTGGCCCTCGGCCTGCTGCGCCCGACCGCGGGCGCCGTGCGGATCTTTGGGCGCGATGCGGTGAACTTTACGGACTGGGACCGTGTCGGCTACATGCCGCAGGTGGTCGCCGGCGCCTGGCGCGACTTTCCCATCACCGTCGCCGAGACGGTGGCCCACGGGGCCTATCGCGGCATTGCCCCGCTGGCGATCTTTGGGCGCTCCGATCGACCCGAGGTCGTTGAGGCGCTCGAGGCCGTCGGCATGGCCCGCTACATGCGTCGCTCGCTGTCGGAGCTCTCAGTCGGTCAGCAGCAGCGCGTGCTCTTGGCCCGAGCGCTCGTGCGTCAGCCCGAGTTGATCGTGCTCGATGAGCCTGCGGCCGGCATTGACGTCTCGGGCGAGGAGCAGCTGTACGCCCTGCTTCGCGACTTCAACCGCGAGCGGAACATCACCATCGTGCTCGTCTCGCACGACATTGGGGCCATGATGCGCGAGGCCAGCACGCTTGCCTGTCTGAACCGGACGCTGGTCCGCCACGGGCCGTCCCACGAACTCACCAGCGCGGAAATCGCCCTGCTCTACGGCGTGCCCGTCGACGTGCTCGTCCACGACGCGCTCCACGAACACCGCTAGTCGTGCCGTCGATCCTGCTGTACGACTTTATGCTGCGCGCCCTCGCCGGCGGTGTGCTCGTGGGCCTGCTGGCGCCCACGCTTGGGGTATTCGTCGTCCTGCGCCGCTTCTCGCTCATCGCCGACACGCTGGCGCACGTGGCGCTGATGGGCGTGGCAGTTGGACTGGCGACGAACACATTTCCGTCGTTAGTGGCCCTGGGGGCCGCATCGCTAGGCGCCATCGTGGTTGAGCAGCTTCGCTCGCGCGGTCGGCTTCCGGGCGATAGGGCCCTGGCCGTGGTGCTTTACGGGTCGCTTGCGTTTGCCGTCGTCGTCATCGGCATCGCCGGGGGCTTCAACGTTGACCTTTTCTCGTTCCTATTCGGCTCCATCCTCAGCGTGTCGCCGCTCGACTTGTGGCTCCTGGCGGGGATCACGTGTGCCGTGGTCCTGTTTGCGGGCGTGTTCTTCGTCGACCTGGCGCAGATCGCGTTCGACGACGACCTGGCGCGGGTCAACGGCGTGCGGACCGGCATGCTCAATCTCGCGCTGGCGGTGTTGACCGGCGCCACCGTCACCTTGTCGATGCGAGTCGTCGGCGTGCTGCTGGTGGGCGCCATGCTCGTGGTACCGGTGATGGTTGGATTGCGGCTGGCGCGCGGCCTGCGGGCCGCCATGGCCACGGCCATCGTCGTCGGGGTGGTCAGCGCCATCGTTGGGCTGACCATCGCGTTCTACGTCGACGCCTCGGCCGGCGGCGCCACCGTACTGACAGCCCTGGGGCTGCTCGGACTGGCCTATCTCTGGATCGCCGTGCGACGGTGGCGCCGCCGCGGGCGTGGCGAATCCCCTGGCCTGGCCGCGAATCGGAACGGACCACCGGGTCACCGGCATCACCATCATCACTGAGCGCCGCCGTCCCATCGGGACGGCGGCCAGGGCGGCTGCGGGCGTCCGATGACCGCCGCGCCGGGCGCCCGGCGCCACGGCTCAGGGTGCTAGCGTGAGCGCCCATGGTCAACATCGAATTCGTGGATCCAGCCGCGACTGCCGCAACGTGCGCCGCGTCCGGTGTCGGCAAGGTCGTGTACTACGCCCAAGGCGTGCTTGAAAGTCACGCGTGGGTTGCCTGCGAGCGTCCACCGGAGTCGGACCGCATCGAATTCGGTGCGCCGATGCCGACCGAACCCGGCGCCCGGTTGCTCAAACGCCGCATTGAGGAGGCCCACGAGGCCGGCCTTCGAGTTGACGCCTACAGCATTCTCGGCCTTGCCGGGGTCTGGGAGGGATCGCGCCACCAGGTGCCGCGGGTCATCGAGCCTGTGGGTCGAGTCCCGCGATTTGCCGTTGAGAATCCCGAATTCATGTCCAAGGCCCGCGATGGCCGCAGCTGGTTCGACTGGGACGTCGGCGAGCCGGTGCTGGGCTACGACGTGGGCTATCTGGCCCTGGCGCACCCCGAAGTCCGGGCCTATGCGCGCGCCGAGTTGGTGGCGTTCGTCCGCGACTTTGGGGCCGACGGGGTGCAGCTGGAGTTTCTGCCCGTGCTGGCGGCTGGCGAGAGCGTGTGGCCCCTGGGATACGACGAGCCGGCGCTTGCCGAGTACCGCCGGCGATTCGGCGTCGATCCGCGGTCGCGGCCCACGGATGACCCGGCCTGGGCGCGTTTGCGCGCCGATTACGTGACGCAGTTCTTTCGGGAGTTGCGCCGCGACCTGGACGCCTTGGGTCGGCCGGTGGATGTCGCGGCGGCCACCGAGGGCATTTGGGCCCGACCCGACGAGGCCTACAGGCTTGGCCTCGACTGGCCGGCATGGGTCGAGGAGGGCTTGGTCGACGCCCTGTATCCGCGCTTCTTTCTCGACGACCCGCTCTATCCGCCCAGCGACCCGTCAAGCGAGTCGGGCTCCTGGGTGTCCGATATCACTCGCATCGAGCGCGAGGTGGCTATCGTGCGCGGCGTGGTTGGCCATCAGTTTCGCGTGTGTGCCACGGCCATCGCCTCGAACGCGCCTGTTGACGAGCCGGTGCCGGTGCTTGTGGAGCGAATCGTCGCCGCGGCGCGCGCCATGGTCGAGGCGGGATCCGACGGAATCGGGATCTACACCGACGCGCGCGTGGCCGGCGACGACAGCTTCTGGACCGGACTCGAGCGCATCCACGAGGGCCGGTTCTAGCGGACGGCACGGCGCCGCGCACGTGGAGCGGTTCGTGGCCTTCCGCGTCGGTTTCGCGCGCGTGGATGACCTGATGTAGAGGGGCTGCCGGGACTTCGGACATCCTCGCGGTTCGCGGCGTTGCCCAAATGTATGGATAATGCGCCGCTGGAAAGCCGCCGCCGCGGGTGGTCCGCGGAGCGGTGGTACCGCCATGTCGGCGGCAAGGGGAGGTTTGTATGAAGCATGTTGCGGGGCGTGTCATGACCCGCCGCAATCTGTTGCGCGGTGCGTCCGCCGGCCTGTTTGGGGCCGCAGGCGCGGCCGTGCTGGCGGCGTGTGGCGAGGCGCAGGTCGTCGAAAAAATCGTCACGCAGGAAGTGATCAAAGAGGTCCCGGTTGAGACCGTCGTCACCAGGGAAGTGGT
>DAOUKN010000182.1:0-25275 GCA_034421255.1 Chloroflexota bacterium
AGGCCACGACCACCGCCAACCTTGCCGTCACCTTGGCCCGCCACGATCTGCGCGTGCTGGCCATCGACACGGACCCGCAGAGCAACCTCACGTCCTCGTTCGGCCTCGACAAGGCGGTGTCGCCCTCGCTGGCGGATTCCCTGCTGCACCGGGACGCCGAGTTGCCGCGCTATCGCGTGCAGGACGCGACGGAGGTCGCCATCGACCTCGTGCCGGGAACGCCGGAGCTGGCGGCGGTGGAGAGCGAGCTCCAGACCAAGCTCGGTCGCGAAATGCGGCTACGCGAGCACGTGATGCGCATCGACACCGACTATGACTTCGTGCTCGTCGACACGCCGCCGTCGCTGGGCGTCCTGACGCTCAACGCGCTGGTCGCCGCGCAGTGGGTCATCATTCCCACGGAGGCGCGGTTCTTCTCCCTGCGCGGCCTGCAGATGCTCACGGAGAGCATTGAGGAAGTGACCATCGTCAATCCGAACCTGCGCGTGCTGGGCATCGTGCTCAACAAGTTCGACCGGCGCCTGCGCGAGGAAAAGCACGTGGCCGGATACTTGCAGGAGCAGTGGGCGGCGGAGATGTTCGCCTCGAGAATCCCAACAAACAGCAAGATCCTGGAAGCGTCGAGTTCCGGTCTGTCGATCTTCGCGCCGGGATCGCGCGGCCGCGGGGTGCGCCGCGCGGTTGACGCCTACGAGGCCCTGGCCGAGGAGGTCCTCGCGCGTGCCGCCTAGCGACCGCGGCGGATTCGACCCCGCGCGCATGGAGGAAAACAACCGGCCGGCGGGGCTCGTCCCACGGATTCTGGCGCGCGACGCTCCGCTGCCGGGGCGGGCGACCGGATTCACACAGATCCGGGTGATCGGCGTGGGCGGCGCTGGGGTGAACGCGGTGGACCGCATGATCGACGCCGGACTCAACGGCGTGGAATTCGTGGCGGTGAATACCGACGGCCAAGCCCTGCAAGGTTCGCGGGCGCCCGAACTGGTGCAGATCGGCGCCCACACCACCGGCAAGCTCGGCGCGGGCGGCGACCCGCGGCGCGGCGCGAAAGCCGCCAGCGAGAGCGCCGGCGCCCTGGCCGAAGCCACGGAAGGCGCCGACATGGTGTTCATCGCGGCGGGCATGGGCGGCGGCACAGGCACCGGCGCCGCGCCGGCCATCGCCGAAATCGCCTCCGAGCAGGGCGCGCTGACGGTTGGCGTGGTGACGAGCCCGTTCACCTTCGAGGGCACGCGGCGGGGCCAGATCGCCGCGTCCGGGATTCAAGCCCTGGGCGAGCGCGTGGACGCGCTTATCGTGGTCCACAACGACCGGCTGTTGAAGATGTCGGACCCGCGCATGGGCATCGGCGACGCGTTTGTGCTGGCCGACGAGATGCTGCAACGCGGCGTGCAGGGCATCACCGACCTCATCCTCACGACCGGAATCGTCAACGTGGACTTCGCGGACGTGCGCGCGGTGATGTCCAACGCCGGCCCGGCGCTGATGGGCGTCGGCGAAGCCGCCGGCGATGACCGGGCGCTCACGGCCGTCAACGAGGCCATGCACAGCCCGCTGCTGGAAACCAGCATCGAGGACGCACGGGGCGTGCTGCTGAACGTGACCGCGTCGGAGGACGTCACGCTGGTGGAGCTGAACACGGCCGCGCAGGCGGTGGCCGACGTGGTGGCCGACGACGCCAACATCATCTTCGGCTCGGTGATCGATCCGCGACTGTCCCAGGGCGTGCGCATCACGCTGATCGCCACGGGATGCCGGCCGGCGTCAGCCGCGCAATCGTCGATGCCGAGTCGGCGCGCCCGCCGTCGGACCTCGCGAGCCGCGACCGCAGCCGCCAAATCGCCCTTCACGATGGTCCCCACGCCTGCCGGGCGCGACGAAACTAGCGCCGCCGGCCGCTGACGCTCCGAGCGCCTTCGACCCGACCGGCCCCATGAGGCCGCCGTCGACCGATAATGGCGCCGACATGGTTGACGCCAAGAGCTTGGCCTTGTGGCTGGCCGACCGCGAAGGCGGCCGCGTGACCGCGCCGCCCCACGAGCTGGCGCGCCTGGCGCTGCACCTGGGCGTCTCCCTGGAATTCCGCCAGCACCTGAACGCCGCCGGCGCGGAAGCCGCCAGTCACGCGAGCTCGGCGGCAGTGCTGGCGGCGACTGCGATTCGACGGTTGGGGCACGCGGCGACCGACTACCTGGCCCGCCTGGACGCCTCGCAGCGGCTGCATGCCGCCGAGCGCCTGGAGGAGTTGCAGGCGCTGGTCGTCGAGGCCCTGATCCAGGGCCACAGCTCCGTGGTGGCGCTCAGCTCGAGTCCCACCAAGCGCGAGCGGCAACTCACCGAGACCATCGAGGGGCTGGACCGCATCAACGCGGCCATCAACTCGTCACTCGAGCTGGAAGAGGTCCTGCGGCTCACCGTCGAATCGGTGGGCGAAGTCCTGGACGCGCCCGAGGTCACGATCTATCTCTACGACCCGGCCATCGATCGCCTGATCCTGCGGGGAACGCGCTCGTTCAATCCCGAGGCGGTGGGTCAGCTCACGCTGAGCATCGGCGAGGGCATCGTCGGCGAGGCCGCCGAAATCGGCCGCCCAGTGCCGGTGCGCGACGTGTGGTCGGACCCGCGCTTCAAATACGTGCCCGGCCTGGGCGAAGAGCGGCTGCGCAGCTTTCTGGCCGTGCCCATCGTGCTGTTCACCGTCAACCGGCTGATCGGCGTACTCAACGTGACGTCCACGGAGTTTCGCGATTTCGCCCGCGAAGAGATTCGGTTTACCGAGATTGCCGCCGGCCACATCGCCATCGCGGTGGAGAACGCGCGCCTGCACGGCGAAACCGACGACGCGCTGCACGGCAAGGTCGAGCAGCTCACGTCAGTGCAAAACCTGGCGCGCACGCTGGCGTCCAACCTGGACCTCCAGTCGGTGCTGGCCCAGATCGCCCGCCAGGCCGCTGCGCTGACGGGGATGGAGAAGGCGGCCATCTGGCGCGTGACGGACGACGAGCTCCGCATCATCACCTCGTTCAATCTGGGCGCGGAATACGCGCGGCACCGGCTGGCGCTGGGTGAGGGCGCGGTGGGCCGGGCGGTGCAGACGCGCGCGCCGGTGGTGGTGCCCGACGCGATGAACAGCGACCTGTTGTCGGCGTCGCCGGACCTCGTGAGCCGGGAGGGCTACCGCGCCATGTTCTCGGTGCCGCTCATCACCGGCGATGACGTGCTGGGGGCGGTGAGCCTCTACAGCCAGCAGCCCGGCGAAATCAGCCAGGAGCAGGTGGACCTGGCGTTCACGTTTGGCAATCACGCGGCCATCGCCATGGAAAACGCGCGCCTGTTCGAGGAGGCGCGCAGCAGCCTGGAGAGCCAATCGCTGCTGCTGCAAGAGCTGCACCACCGCGTGAAGAACAACATGCAGACCATCAAGTCGCTCCTCGAAATGCAGGCGCGGCGCGCGCAGACGGACGAGGCCGCCGAGCTGCTCAAGCTCAGCGCCGGCCGCATTGCGGGCATGGCGCAGGTGCACGACCTGCTGTCCCGCCAGAACATCGGGCTTGCGTCGGTAGGCGAGATCATCGAGGCCATGGTGACGCTGATGCGCGCCGACCTTGCGGTCAGCGGCCGTTCGGTGGAAATCCAGGTCGAGGCCGAGCCGGCGCAGATCACCTCGGACAAGGCTTCGGTCTTCGCCCTGGTCGTCAATGAGTTGCTGTGGAATGCCCTCCAGCACGGATTGGAAGGGCGTCCGTCCGGGAAGATTCACGTGACGGCGCAGGTCGACGGCCCGATGCTGATCGTGGCGGTCGCCGATAACGGCCGCGGATTGCCGCCGGGATTCGATCTCGAATCGGACCTTGGTCTGGGCCTGTCCATCGTCCGCAACCTGTCGGAGCGCAACCTGGAGGGCGCGGTCGCCATCGCGGCGCGCGACGACGGACCCGGCGCGGTGGCGACGCTGCGGTTCGCGCCTTAGGCCGACGAGGCTGAGCGGCCGCGGCTATCCCGCGTGCCGGTGATGACCGCGATGACGCCGGCAAGGGCGATGACGCCGCCGATCAGCGTCGTCGGCCCCGGCACTTCCTGCACCAGCCAAATGCCGATGAGGACTCCCGCGGGCACCTCCTGCGCCGCAACGACGTTGGGCACGGTGGCGGGCAGCCGGCGCAGCGCGGCGTTGATGAGCGTGTGTCCCACCGCCAGCGGTCCGATGCCGAGCAGCGCGATCCACAGCCACGCGTCCCCGAGGGCGGCGAGATCCAGGGTGACCGCGGCGCCGGGAAGCGCCGCGAGGGCCGCCCAGCCGTAGACGCCGGTCACGTAGGTCTCCAACGGATTCGCGCGGCGCAGCCAGCGTCCCGCCAGGACGTAGCCCGCCAACGTGACGGCCGATCCCAGCGCCGCAAGATCGCCGAGCAGCGAGACGCCGGCCTCGCCCGGGTCGAAGCCGGCGAGGATCCCGATCCCCACAATGGCGGCGATCACGCCGGACAGCTGGATGCGTGAGGGCGGTTCGCGCAGCAGCAACGCCGAGCCGGCGGCGACGAATATCGGGGCCGTATAGGTGATGGACAGCGCGTGGGCGACCGTGGAGGTCTGTGCCGCCACGGTGAACAGATAGAAGTGCAGAAAGAGCGTCACGCCCAACACGGCGTGGCGCAGACTGAGCGCCGGTCGCAGCGGGCGGCGCAGGGCCACCGCCACGAGGAGCACCACCACCACCGCCACCGCGAGCCGGCCAAAGGTCACCACGGCCGGCGAAGCGGGGACCGTGAGCCGGGTGAGGGCGCCGCTCCACATGAAGAGTGCGGCCGCGATCACCGACATGGCGATGCCCCGCCAGGCGCTTGCGGTCAGTCGCGCATCTCCTCGTCGCGAAGCCATAGAGCCGCATCCGGCGCGAAGTAGGTCACGACGATCTGCGCGCCAGCCCGGACGATGGCGGTGAGCGCCTCGAGCGCCGCGGCCCGCTCGTCCAGCCAGCCCTGGGCGGCGGCGGCCTTGATGGCCGCGTATTCCCCGCTCACGAAGTAGGCGGCCACCGGCACCGAGACCCGGTCGCGCACGCGCGCCACGATATCGAGGTTCACCAGCGCCGGCTTCACCATGACGATGTCGGCGCCTTCGGCCACGTCCAGATCGACCTCGCGCAGGGCCTCTCGGGCGTTCGCGGGATCCAGCTGATACGTGCGGCGGTCGCCGAACGCCGGCACCGAGTCGGCGGCCTCGCGAAACGGCCCGTAGAAGGCGCTGGCGGCCTTGGCCGCATAGGCCAGGATTCCCACGTCGGAGTGTCCGGCGGCGTCCAGGGCAGCGCGAATGGCTGCCACGCGGCCGTCCATCATGTCGGAAGGCGCCACCAGGTCCGCGCCAGCGTCCGCGTGCGACAGCGCCGTGTCCACGATGCGCGCCACGGATCGATCGTTATCAATCTGCTCCTCGACGACGATGCCGCAATGCCCGTGGTCGGTGTACGCGCAGAGGCATACGTCGGTAATCACCGTCAGCTCCGGCGCCGCGGCCTTGATGGCGGTCACGGCGCGCTGGACGGCACCGTCCGACGACGAGGCCTCGCGGCCCTGCGCGTCCTTGGCGGCGGCGCGGCCAAACAGCAGGACGGCGGGAATACCGAGCGCCTCGACGCGGCGCGCCTCGTCCACGACGTGGTCCACCGAGCGCAGAAACTGTCCCGGCATGGCGTCGATGGCTTCGATGACGCCGCTGCCGGGGGCGACGAAGAGCGGATAGATGAATTGATCGACGGAGAGTCGCGTCTCGCGCAGCATGCGGCGCAGGGACGCGGTGGCGCGCAGCCGACGCGGGCGAACCACGGGCGGCGTCCACGGGTCGGGGCAGCATTCGTCGGGTCGCCGTCCGGCCGTCGACATCAGGCGGCCCCCGCCGTCTGCACGACATCGGCGACGGCATCCGCGAGCGCTGCCGCGGAGGACTCGCGCGCCACGGCGTCGGGCGCGCGTCCGGCCCGCCGGCAAGCCTCCGCCGTGGTCTCGCCGATCACGGCTATCCGCACCGATGCCGGCGCCTTGCTCAACCCGCCGAGCGCGATGGCGAAGCTGACGACGCTCGACGGGCTGGCGAAGGCCAGCGCATCGACCTCGCCGTCCTTGATGGTCTGCGCCACCGCCGGCGGCACCCTGGCATTTCGGGTCCGGTAGGCCGCCACCGACCGCGCCTGGAACCCCGCCATCGTGAGTAGCTCGGTCGCATCGGGCCGCCCGTCCTCGGCCTGCACGACCACGACGGCGGCGCCCGGTTCGGCGCTCGCCATCACCTCCTGGGCCAGATCGTGGCCGGTCCGTCCCGTGGATTCCAGGTCCACGTCGATGCCGGCCCGAGCGCACGCGGCCCGCGTCGCCGGTCCCACAACCCCGACCCGCACGCCTTCCGGCACGGCCCGAGGTCGCCGCAGTCGCCGGCTGCGCTGCACGAAGTAGCGCACGGCGTTGCGGCTGGTGAAGAGCAGCCAGTCGGCCTGCGCGGGGTCGGCGACCAGGCGATCGAGCACCTGGTAGCTGCGCGGCGGACCGATTTCGATCGCCGGGACGTGCACGACCTCGAGTCCCAACTCCTCCAGCCGGTCGGTCAACTCGTCTGAGGCGTCCTGCGGGCGCGTCACCACGACGCGTGGCTGCCGGCTCATTCCGAGCCGCCCCGCAACGCCCGAACCACCGGGCCCACGACGACAACGGCCGGGCTGTGCACGGCGCGCTGCTCGGCGGATTCGGCGATGTCGGCCAGCGTGCCCAACGTGATGCGCTGATCCGGCCAGGTGGCCCGCTCGATGACCGCCACGGGTTCCGACGCGGGGCGCCCCCCGCCAATGAGCTGCTCGCACGTCGTGTGCAAGGTGGCGACGCCCATGAGGATGACGATGGTGCCACCGGCAGCGGCGACCGCGGCCCAGTCGACCGGCGCGCCGTCCTTGGCTTCGCCCTCGTGTCCCGTCACCAGCGTTGCGGTGGAGGCCCAGTCGCGATGCGTGAGGGGAATTCCGGCGGCGGCGGGCGCGGCGACGGCCGAGGTCACGCCCGGCACGACGTCCCAGGGGATCCCGGCAGCCGCCACCTCGGCGATTTCCTCCGCGCCGCGTCCAAACACAAACGGATCGCCGCCCTTGAGCCGGCAGACGGACCGCCCGGCCCGCGCATGCTCGACGATCTGCGCGTTGATCTGGGCTTGGGTTGGCCCCCGGCCTCCGGGAGCCTTGCCGGCGGAGACGCGCGTCGCGTCGGGCCTGGCGGCCTCAATCAGTTCCGGAGAAACCAGGCGGTCGTACACCACCACGTCGGCGCTCTCGAGAATCCGTTGGCCGCGCACCGTGATGAGCCCCGGATCGCCGGGGCCGGCGCCCACGAGGTGCACGGTGCCGGGCTGCGCGGTCACGTCACGCCTCGGGCCACGGTCTCGGCTGCCGCCTCACGCCCCAGCGCCGCCGCCTCGGCTGCGGGACCTCGCCGGTGGGTGCGCACCACGCCGCCGTCCTCGACGTAGACGGCGGTATCCAGGACCAGCTCGCCCCCGCTGACGGTGGCAAGGGCCGCCGCCGGCAACGAGCAGCCGCCCTGAAGGTCGTGCAGGAACGCGCGCTCGGCGGTGGTGGCGGCGCGCGCCGCCGGGTCTTCGATCGTGACGACGAGCGCAAGCACGTCCGGGCGGCCGGCCGGCGCCTCCACGGCCAACGCTGCCTGGGCGGGCGCCGGCAGAAAGTCCGGCGGTTCGAGCACGGCGGAGATCGCTCCGTCCAGACCGGCGCGCTGCAACCCGGCCACGGCCATGATCGTGGCGTGAATGCGTCCCTCCCGCTGAGCGGCCACGCGCGTTCCCACGCTGCCGCGCAGCGGCACGATGTTCAAGTCGGGGCGCCGGCGCAGCGCCTGCGCGGCGCGCCGGGGGCTGCCGGTGCCGAGGGTCGCGCCGGGCTCGAGGTCGGTTAGCGAACGCGCGCGACCGGCCACCAGCGCCTCGCGCGGGTCGCCGCGCACCGGCACGGCGGCGATCGTGAGTCCGGGCACCGGCTCGGTGGGCAGGTCCTTGTAGCTGTGCACCGCGACATCCGCCCGGCCTTCGAGCAGCGCGTCCTGCAGCGCCCTGGTGAATACGCCGCGTTCGGCAAGGGCGGCAATCGGCCGCGTAGTGTCGGCATCGCCGGTCGTGCGCACGACCACCGTCTCACACTGCAGCTGCGGGTGGACGCGCCGCAGCGCAGCGATGACCAGGTCGGTTTGCGCGCGCGCCAACGGCGTCCCGCGCGTGGCCACGCGCAGCACCGAGGGCGCCGCGCGGCTCATCGCGCTTCGCTAGTCGCGCTGGTAGGCCGCCACCAGCTCATGCGCCACCTCGGGGCGGGTGAACTCGACGGGCAGCGCTTGATTCGCCCGCAGCATGTCCCGCACGGCGGTGCCGCTGAGGAACGTGCGCGTGGAAGGCTCGTGAGGACATGTCTTGGTGGTGGCCATGCCGTTGCACGCGCGGCACCAGAATGCATGCTCGAAGAACAGCGGCGTGATGCCGAGCTCGTTGGGATCGAACTCCGCGAAGATGTGCTGTGCATCGTAGCTGCCGTAGTAGTTGCCGACGCCGGCGTGGTCGCGTCCCACGATTAAGTGGGTGCAGCCGTAGTTGCGGCGCATGAGCGCGTGGAATATTGCCTCGCGCGGGCCGGCATAACGCATCGCCGCCGGCAACACGGCCAAGATGGTGCGATCGCGAGGGTAGTACTTCTCCAGCAGCACGTGATAGCAGCGCATGCGCACGTCCGCGGGCACGTCGTCACCCTTGGTCTCGCCGACCAGCGGGTGGAGCAGCAGCCCGTCCACGGTCTCCAGCGCCGCCTTCTGGATGTATTCGTGCGCGCGGTGGACCGGATTCCGCGTCTGAAACCCGACCACAGTGCGCCAGCCGCGCGCCGCGAACTCGGTCTTCAATTCGGCCGGAGTTAGCCGGTAGTCGGGAAACGGACCCGTGGGCCCCTCGGCGGCGTGGCGCACCGGACCGCCCAACAGCGTGTCGCCTTGCGCGTACAGCGCCGCGACGCCGGGGTGGGCCTCGTCGGTGGTGCGATAGACCTCTTGGGCCTCGCGGCGTTTGTCGTAGCCGAACTTCTCGCGGACCTCGAGGTGTCCCACCAGGCGGTCGGATTGGTCGACCAGCGCCACCGTGTCGCCTTCGGCAACCGTCGCCGCCGTCTCGTCGTCGACCGCCAGCGTGATCGGCATGGACCACGGGGCGCCGTCGGCAAGGTGCATCTCATCGACCACGCGCGAGTAGTCGGCGCGCGTCATGAAGCCGGTCAGCGGGGCATAGCCGCCGACCCGCAGCATCTCGACATCACCGAGCTGGCGCTCGCCCAGGCGTAGGGCCGTAGGCGCGGCAATGGCGGTCATCGAGCCGCTCCCGCGGTGGAGGCGCCAGCCGGCGCGACCTGCCCATTGCTTCCGGCGAGATAGCCGTGTCGCTCCAGTGCGGCCAGGATCTTCGCCAATGAGGCTTCCGGGGTTTCGCTACCAGTGTTCACCACCACCTCGGGCTGCTCCGGCTCCTCGTAGGGGTCCGAGACGCCGGTGAAGTTGGCGATCTCGCCGGCCAGCGCTTTCTTGTAGAGCCCCTTGGGATCGCGCCGCACCAGCTCATCGAGCGGACATTCGACGTAGACCTCGAAGAACGCGGGGGTCATGGCGCGGACTTCGCGGCGCACGTCGCGGTACGGCGAGATGGCCGAGACGATCATGGTGCCGCCCAGGCGGGTCCCCATGGCCGATACCCAGCCGATGCGCCGGATGTTGGTGTCGCGATCCTCCTTGGAGAATCCCAGCCCCTTGCTGAGGTGGGTGCGAATCACGTCGCCGTCAAGCTTCTCGACGTTATGCCCGCGGGCTTCCAACTCCGGCGCCAGCAGGTTGGCCAGGGTCGTTTTACCGGCGCCCGAGAGGCCGGTGAACCAAATGGTGACGCCGTCAGGATTCATGCGGTGGTGGGTCCTTTCATGCCGACGAAATGTCGCGGATCGGTCAGATCTGCCAGTGCAGCCCGCACTCGGTCTTGGCGGAGCCGCGCCAGCGACCGGCCCGCAAGTCTTCGCCGTCGCGGGCCGGGGTGGTGCAAGGGGTGCAGCCGAGGCTGGGGTAGCCCTGGGCGTGCAGGGCGTTGACGGGAATGTCGTAGCGGCGCACGTAGTCCCAGATCATGGTTTCGGTCCAGGTCGCCAGCGGCGCGACCTTGACGAGGTCGTGACGATCGTTCCAGGCCACCACCGGCGTGTTGGCGCGGGTGGGCGACTGATCGCGCCGCAGCCCGGCAATCCAGGCGCTGCGCCTGCCGAGGGCCTCACGATTGGGCGCCACGCGACGCATGGCGCAGCACGCGTTCGGGTCTCGCGTCCACAGGGCGTCGCCGTAGGCCGCCGCTTGCTGCTCCACGCTCAGGGCCGGCGCGAAGACCGTGGCCGTGAAGCCGTACCGACGCTCGACCTCGGCGCGCAGCGCGTGGGTCTCGGCGAAGAGCAGCCCGGTGTCGACGACGTAGATCTCGACCTGGTCGAGCAGCGCCAGCCGGGCCAGCATGTCCACCAGCACGATGCCGCTGGGACCTCCGAACGAGCACGAGACCGCCACGTCGGGACCGAAGCGCTCGACGGTCCAGCGGAGGATGTCCTCGGGCGCCGCCGACTCGAGGCGTCGCGCCGCAGCCTCGATCTCAGCCGAATCGACGTTCGACTCGGGATTCGGCCGATCGACTTCCGCCACGGCCTGGGCGGCCAGCGCCATCAATCACCAGTTGGAACTAACAGGGACGTAAGTCTACAAAGTTGATCGGGTTTATCAAGAATGGCACCCCACGCCCCCTAAATGCCGCCGTATTGAGTACGGGCCAGGCTCTGAGCCATTCGAAGGCCCCGTCACCCCGGCGAAAGCCGGGGGCCAGGTCCGCCCGACACGCCCGAGATCCAACCTGGATTCCGGCCTCCGCCGGAATGACGGAAGGGGCCGCTTTTCATTGAAGTGACATCGGGTGCGACCCGGCCCTTCCCGATGGACCGCGCTGCGGGCAGCGTGCGTATGTGCGTCACCCCGCACGCTTGTGGGTTGGAATCAGCAAAACCCCGCCAGTTCACCGCCCGAAGGCAGTGGACGGCGGGGAGTATTGATAAGAGTGTCCGTGGCGCAACACGACACGTCAATGCCCCGGCGCGCAGGCACGGCCATCACCGATCCGGCATTTGAAGTACGGCTCAACCGATTGCGGTGGGCCTTATTGGCTGGCGAGCAACTCCCCGCCCGGTCGACTCGCGGCGAGGCCCGTCCTAGACGGCGCACTCGCCTTCGCCGCGCTCCAGGACGTAGAGGCGGTCGCGGTCCCAGTCCACGAAGTGCTCGCGGTTCTCGTCGGAGAACTCGGGCGGCAGCGACAGGTCCTTCAGCAGCTCGTTGAAATACACCTTGCCCAGGCGGTCGACGTAGTCGTTGAACGCCTCGTCGTCCTCCTCGCGGTTGTCTTCGTAGTCCAGGATCAGGCGCTCGACGGCCTGCGGCACGCGCTTGGCCGGAAGCCGCGTGCGCAGCAGCGTGCCGAGCTTCATGGGCTCGCCGGCGCGCCGGTTGCCGCCGACGAAGACGTGATAGGCCGGCACCTGCCGGTCGCCGCTCTTGATTGCCGCGCCGTGGAAGCCAATGTTGCCCACGTGGTGCATGCCGCAGGAGTTGGGGCAGCCGCTCATGTTGACCAGGATCTGGCGCGTCAGCGGGTCCTGAATGTCCATCTCCTCGATCTTGCCCTGCACGGCGCGATTGAGGCCCATGGACGCGGTGATGCCCAGCTTGCAGCTGTCGGTGCCGGGGCAGCTCACGACGTCGGTGATCTCGAGCGCGCCGGGGTTGCCCAGGTCCATGGCGTAGAGCTCGCGCCACACGTCGTAGACGCGGTTTTGCGGAATCCAGCGCAGCACGATGTTCTGCCACGGGGTCGTGCGAGCGCGCCCGGATCCATGGGTGCGCAGGATGGTGGCCAGGCCGCGGAACTGCTCCGGCGAGAGGTCGCCGCGGGTGACCTTGACCTCGACGGCGGCGTAGCCCTCTTGAATCTGCGCCTGCACGTTGGAGCGCATGAACCGCTCGAACATGTCGCGGTCGGCCTCGGCAACGTTCGGCACATGGCCATTCAGCGCCGGCGCCTCGGCGGCCTCGTCGTCCAGGTATACCAGGTCGTCGAGCGGGTAGTCGCGCTTGGCCCAGTCGCCCTTCAACTCCTCCTCGACCATCTCCCGGAAGGCGTCGATGCCCACACGATGCACCAGGAACTTGATGCGGGCCTTGGCGCGGTTGCGGCGCAGGTCGTCGGAACGCTCGAAGATGCGCAGCACGGCCTCGGAAACGCGCAGGTATTCGGTCAGCGGCACGAAGTCGTAGAGCACGAACGCGCGCTTGGCCATGATGGAGAGCCCGCCGCCGGTGACCATCCGAAAGCCGCGGACCTCTTTGCCGTCTTCGTGCCGAATCTGCGCGATGAATCCCAGGTCGTGGATGTCGGTGACGACGCGGTCGGTCTCGGAGCCGGTGAACGCCACCTTGAACTTGCGCGGCAGGAGCTGCGTGAGCGGATGCCGCACGAAGTAGCGCACGAAGGCGCCGGCGTAGGGCGTGGCGTCGTAGACCTCGTCGTTGCAAATGCCGCCCCACGGGTCGCCGGTCACGTTGCGCACGGTGTTGCCGCAGGCCTCGCGGGACGACAGCCCGGCGTCGCCCAGCACTCGGATCGCCATGGCCGCCAACGGCAGCGGGATGTGGTGATACTGCACGTTTTCGCGCGTGGTGATGTGGCCTTTCTTGAGCGGGGCGAACCGCTCGGCCACTTCGGCGAAGGCGTCGAGCTGATCGGCGGAGACGCCGCCGAACGGCAGCTTGACCCGGATCATGTGGACATCGGCCTGCCGCTGGCCGTAGACGCCCTGCTTCAGCCGAAAGCCGGTGTAAAGGTCCGAATCGCGCTCACCGCGCAGGAAAGCCGTCGCCTCGGTGTCGAAGTCCTCGAACTCTTCGTCGCTGATCGGAATGACGCGCCCAGGCGTGTCGGTCGAATGCGTGACTGCCATTGCACAAGCCTCCAGGCGCGCCTCGGCCCCTGCTGTTAGCTAGATTTTGCCAGATGGGCCGACCCGGGGTGGTTGATTGACCGGGTGCGGGAAGTCTACAGGCCGGAACGCCGCGCGCCAAAGGCACACGGTGGCCGGAAGTGGATCGCTCTGAGTCCGTCATTCCGGCGAAAGCCGGAATCCAGTCCTCACCTAATCTGGAACCGTCCAGGCTTTCCGGTTCATCCCGCGCCCGACCGGGTTACACACGGGTCTCCCACCAGGGGGCAGGGAACAGAGTGATCTAGACCCGGTCTTGCCGAGGTTCCCCTGCCTCCAGGCGAGCCATCCAGGCGGCGGGGTCCTGCGTCTCCGCGAGTGTCGGCAGGTGCTCCGGCCCTTCCCAGAGCCGATTGGCGAAGGCTATGCCGCGCTGGCTCACCACCTCGTCCACGAACGCCTCGCCGATGCGGTATTGCTCCAGCTTCATGTCGAGCCCGAGCGCCCGTGTGAGCAGCCGCACCCAGCTGGCCTGCGAGCGTTCGCGGGCTCGCATGCGCTTGGCGAGGTGGGCATAGCCGGGAATCAGGCGGGCGCCGGTGGCGTGCATCACGTGATTGCTGTAGCCCTCCACAACGGTCATCAGGGCCTGAATCTGCTCGATGGTGCGCACCTGCCGCGGCGACAGCGCCAGGCGCAGCCAGCCGGATTGGCGCAGGCCGCCGCGCTGGAACTCCCGCACCGCCGCGCTCAGCCGGGCGCGCAGCTCCCCGTGCTGCCCCAGCGTCGCCACGGCTTCTTCCAGGTAGTCCTGCAGCAGGCCAGACATGTATCCATGAAGCCACGGCGGATTCCCGGCATGAAACTGAAAGGCGTGCGTGACCTCGTGCAGCGTCACCCACAGCCGCAGGTCGTCGACGGGAACGCCCGCGCGGGACGCCACGGCGCGGAGGTTGGAATCCACGAAATAGATCGCGGCGGGGCCGGGCTCCGGGTCGAGCAGGGGGATGTCGTATTGGCCCAGGACCCGTCGGCCCAGGAACCCCAGGAGCACGCCCAGTTGCGCGGAGACGCCGGCCTGCGTGGTCACGCCGAGCACGCGCGACCCCACGCCGCCGCCGGCCTGGGCCTGGTCGTAGGCCTCGATGACCGGTCGCAGGATGCGCCGAAAGTTGGACAGATTGGCGCCGATCCAGTCCCCGCGCCGCAGCACCAGCACGGAGTCCATGGCCGGCGGGATCGCCGCCCCGGTGTAGTCGCCAACCGCGGCATAGCTGCGCGCGACGAGGTCGGTGTACGCGGCGGTGAGTTCGGGCGCCGACGCCGGCTCGCCCTGTGCGTCCGCCAGCCGCAGCGCTAGGCGCCGCGTGAGCGACCAGTTGACCAGCGTGGTCCGCTGCCCGCGCCCCGCCAGCGCCACGCCGCCCACCGCAGCCGCCAGCACCGCCACCGCCAGCAACCCCAACCGCCGTCCAGCCGCCATGACCCTCGCTTACTCCATCGGTTCGTCTAGCCCGCAGCGTACGGCACTGCCTGGGTCGTACCCGACGCTAGCGACTAGGAGAGTTGGTCGAACAAGGTTGCTTGCGCCACCCTCTCACCGTGCGCTGCAGGATCGCCAGCGCGGTCAATGCGTGGCTGGGACTGGTGGGGCAAAGGTGCCGAAGGATCTGACCCGTCCTCGAACACCTGCCAAAACTCTTCGGGCGTTTGAGGGTCCGGCCATGGCAGGGCGCCTTCTTCGTGAATAAGGGCATGGAGTCCTGCATCCGCACTCTCACGAACGTAGGTAGGGGCGGGTCTCAGTTCTGGCTCCACGGGATCCTCACTGGCGTCCGAGTGCTTCAGTCGCTTGAGTTGCTCGACCGCGCCTGCCCACGTTCCGCCCTTTCCGTGATCCGAACTCACCACAAGCGCCGCGTCAGCCAGCGCATAGATGAGCTTGTTTCGCCCCATGGCATGGCCGACGTTGAAGCCGGCCGCGGGATCGTAGGGCGAGATCAGCGCCAGCCGTCCGTCAATCAAGACCTCACGGTGCTCGCGGCGCAGCGCCGCTCGCTGAAGGTCGTTGCTCAGCACGCCCACGACCCGACCCCCGGCTTCGAGCGCGCCTCGCATGGATGCCTGATCGATTCCCCGCGCGCCGCCGGATACCAGCGTCCATTCGGCGTTGGCCGTGAGCTCGCCGATCCCCGCTGCGTAGTCCCGGAGTTTGTCGTCCACGTGTCGTGAGCCGACAACGGCCAAACCGCCGGTGTCCAGGATGTTTGGGTCGCCACAGCCGTAGAGGATGGCGGGCGCATGGGCTCCCAAACGCGACTTCAACCGTTGAGGGTAAAGCTCGTCGGCGCGGCTCAGCACCCAGATTGCCCGTTGCCGCCATTGCTCGACCGCTTGGCTGAGCAAGAAGCCCCTGGCGAGGAGCCGGCCGACCCTTTCCGAGTCAATTTCGGCGCTGAGCCAGTCATCGTTCAGCAGCTGGGAAGCCTCGGGGCTCAGCAGATCGGCTGGCTCTCGGCTGTTCTCGTGGAGGAGCTGGGCGAGCTTGTTGTACTCCCGCGGCTGCAAAACCTCGGCTGCGGGGCTACGTCGACCGACGATCAATGGCGCCGTAAGCAGAAGGATGGCCTGTGTGTTGGCCGATATCTCGGTAATCACGCCGCGGCACCCGCAAGAGAGAGCGCCATCGGAAAGACTTCGTCGCTTCCGTCGGATCGAAGCTTGAATGCCGCCACGGTCATCGTCCAGCGGGAGTCGACGATGTCGTCCACGAGCAGCACAGGGCCAGCCGGTAGCGCACCATTCACGACCAACGACTCCCACACATTGCGAGCTTGATAGGCGCTGTTTTCCATCTCCTTCTGTTCCTGATGATCCCGCGTGCGCCCAAGCACGACATGAAACGGAAGACTCAATGCCCTGGCCAAGCGCTCGGCGAAGTCCGGCACAAGCGTAGGACGCCGGCGCGAAGGAACGGCAGTGACCCACGTGGGCTCCGGCGCCGGCGTCCACTCGCGCACCAGCTTCGCGCATGCATCCACCAGCTCATCCGCGAAGCACTGGTCCTGGTATTTTCCATGCCGAACGAGATCTCCCCAGCCAGCATCGCCCCACAGACACAGCGCGCGCCCGGGCTCCGCTTGCAGCTCCTCGGGGATCTGCAGACGTCGCCGCAACTCTGGCCGGCCGCCGGCAGGCCAGCGCCTGCGCGGCTCGATCCGGAGATTCGCACGCCGAAGGAATGTCACCGCTTCACGTATCAGTCGGGGATCGACCGTGGTCGAGAGCGGCTCGATCCGCGGCGGCGCAAATGCGCTGGACTGCCCATCAAGCGCATCGATGAGAAACTCCATCTGTCCTGCAGGCAGGTCCGCGTACTCCTGCATCTGCGCCTGTTCCCGATAGCGCAGGGCCGTCAACCGCTCGACTCGCTCCCAGAACGCGTCGGTCAACTCCGTGGCAACGAGCTGCCAGCGCCGGCCATCGAGGGCGATTGGAGCAGGCGATTCAAGCGAAAGCAGTTTGAGCGTGTTCCTGATGCGACCCGGGCCGATGTTCACACGGTGCGTAAGCTCCTGAACCGAGAGGCCGTCGGGCTCTTCGTCCAGAGCCCCGAGCACCTCCGCAGCCTCGACTCTGGTCGGAAACGCGGTGCGAATGAAGTAGCTGGTGATGTCCGTGTCTTCCTCACCGCTCAGCAGCACACCGTAGGCCGCATCCAGCGCCCGACCAGCCCGGCCCACCTGCTGGTAGTAGTGAATCACCGATCCCGGCGCTTGGTAGTGGAACACGAACGCCAGGTCGGGCTTGTCGAAGCCCATGCCCAGCGCCGTTGTCGCCGCGAGCGCCTTGACCCGGTTATCGAGCAGCGCCTGCTCCAATTCCGGCCGCCGATCTCCGGTCTGACCCGTATAAGCCTCGACGGCGAACCCGCGTGACCGCAGCCAAGCGGCCACCCGCTCGGCGTCCCGCACCGTGAGGGTGTAAATGATGCCGCTGCCGCCCACCTCGCCCAGCCGCTCAGCCAGCCACGCCAGGCGTTGGGCCTGATTGGGCAATCGCATCGTCTGGAGCAGGAGCGACGGTCGGGCCAAACCGCCTCGTTGCACCGTGAGACGCGAACCAAGCATGTCCCGCAGGTCCTTCAGCACGCGGTCGTTGGCGGTGGCCGTCGTTCCCAGCAGCCGGAGGTTTGGCGGGAGCGTTCCGATGATCCGTTCAATGCGCCGGTAGTCCGGTCGAAAGTCGTGGCCCCAATCCGAAATGCAGTGCGCCTCGTCAATCACGAGCAAGGCGATTCGGTCTGACACCGGAGCCAGCACATCCTGGACGAAGCGCTCGTTCGCCAGCCGCTCAGGTGAAATCAACAATACGTCGATCGAGTCGCCGCGGATTTGCGACTCAACAGTGGCCCACTCGTCCCTGTTGTCGGAGTTGATCGTGGCGGCGCGGACGCCCATCCGCTCAGCCGCCTCGATTTGATTTCGCATCAGCGCCAGAAGCGGCGAGATCAGGAGCGTCGGCCCTTGCCCCGCCTCGCGGAGAAGCTTCGCCGCGATGAAGTAGACGTTGCTCTTGCCCCACCCGGTCTTTTGGACCAGCAAGAGAGGCCCGCGCCCCTGAACCACGTGCCGGACGGCGTCTTCCTGCCCCTCCCGAAACCGCGCATGCGTCTGCCGTGTACCCAGCCGGAGGAGTTCCAGCGCACGTTGCGGGTCGTAGGTGACCGTCCAACCCTCCCCCACGGGTCGCATGGCGACTCGCAGCAATTCTGCGGAGTGCCGCGCATCGTCGGTCACGCGGTTTGGGGCTGTCCGGGCGCCTCGGGCTCCGGGTCGCCCGGCTCCATCTGGTCGACCTCTTGGCTGCGGGTGCGGTTCCAGGTCATGAGGAATGCGGGGAGGATGCCCAGGGCGGCGACGACGGCCGCGACGGCGAAGAACGTGACGAACACGTCCATGCCGATATTGGTGAGGGTCTCCTGGAAGTCGGCGACTCGTTGGCGCGAGACTTCGATCGCCTCGCCTTCCTGGGGCACGGGCATGGGGATGCCGGCCACGAGCAGTGAGAATCGCTGGCTTCCCCAGGCCGTGATCGCCGCGAGGCCGAGCGTCATGCCCACCAGCCGCATCGACGTGACCGCCGCGGCCGCGGAGCCGCGGTCGCCGTGGCCCACGGGCTCGGTGGCGCCCAGGGCTATGGGTGCGATGAGGAAGCCGAAGCCGAGGCCGGCAAGCGCAAGGTGGATGGTGAGCTGGGGATCGGCCACGCTCAGGTCCCAGGTGGTCATGAAGGCGTAGCCGATGGCCACGAGGATCAGGCCGATCACGCTCGGGATGCGGTAGTCGATGCGCTGGCAGGCGAGCCCGCCGAGTACCGCTCCGAACGGCATCGCCACCGTCATGCGCATGAGCCGGAGTCCGCCTTCGAGCGGCGAATGGCCGATCAGATAGGTGGTCATGATGGGAATGGTGACCATGCCGATGATCAGCGACACGCCGACCATCAAATGGGCGACGTTGGCCATCACGACCGTGCGGCTGCGGAACATGGAGTTGGGGAGCAGGGTGACCGCCGCCGTCCGCTGGCGGTAGATGAAGGCGATCAAGGCCACGGCCGTGAGGGCCAAGAGCCCAAGCATCCCCAGGTCCAGCCGATCGATGCGTGAAAGCGCGAGCGTGAGGGACGCCAGGGCCACGGCGATAAAGAAGCCGCCGACGTAGTCCAGCGACGACTTGAACCTCGGGCTCGGGCCCAGCAGCAGAAAGAGGGCGATCAGGACCAGCGCGCCGAGCGGCACGTTCATCCAGAACACCCACGGCCAGTCGAGGAAGCGCGCGACCAGGCCGCCCCAGAGCGGGCCGATGACGCCCCCCGCCTCCGCCGAGCCGCCCACGATTCCCAGCGCGATGCCGCGGCTGCCCCGGGGGAACAGGTCGCCGACGACCGCGATCGCGATCGGCAGCATCGCGCCCGCGCCCACGGCCTGGAAGACCCTGATGCCGATCAGGAACGGCAGGCTGGGCGAAAGGGCGGCCACAACCGAGCAGATCATGAAAAACACGGTGGCGATGGCGAACATTCGGCGGTGGCCAAAGGCGTCCGACATGCTGCCGATCAGCGGCATGGCGGCCACGTAGCCCAGGAGGTAGGCGGTGATGGTCCAGGAGGCGTAGTCGAGCTCGATGGGCGGAATGCGGAAATCGAACATGATGTCCGGCAGCACCGTCACCATCACCGTCTGGTCGTCGGCGGCGACGAAGACCCCTAAGCAGACCGGGATGAGGGCGATGTACGGCGATACGCGGAACACGCTATGGCCCTGCCGGCTGCATAGACCGCCCAACGCCGGCTGGGCGCGCGCTCATGGCCTTCCCCTGGGGCCGTGCTCCGTGGACCACGGGCTCCTTAGGAACCGGTGTCGGGGGCCTCGATCGAGACGGACTCGCCGAACCGCGACAGCTCGACAATCCGCACGACGCTCGGGTCGTCGAGGGGGCTGACCTGTCCGGCGAAGCGGATCTTGGTCAGGTGGAAGCTATCGGCGTCAATCTCGATGCTCACGTCAACGACCGCGTCCTCCAGGGTGTCCCCAATCAGCGCCGCGAAGGCACTGGCGGGAAGCGTGCCCGAGAGACTGTAGACATCGCCCGCCGGACCGTCGAAGGTGGCCGCGATCGACGACATCACCGCGGCGATCCCCTCCTCGGGCCTGAAGAAGGCGACGGGAGAGTTCGCCGCCGGGACCTCTTCCCACACTCCGGTGAGCGGATTGGTGATGTAGTGCAGGTCACCGATCTTGATGAGCTTGACCTGGATGGGAATGTCGCCGAACAGGCCGGAGAACTCGACGCTCAGCTTGTCGGGAATCTCCAGCTGGCCCTTCACCTCCTCGACCGCCAGGCCGGGCAGGAACTCACTGGTGCCCACCTCATGCGTCAGCGAGAAATCGAACGTCTTGGCGGCACTCATGACGCCTCCCGCGCGCTGGAGGACGTCGGCCTCGGTGAGCGGCGTTGGCGTGGGGGTCGGCGTAGGGGCGGGAGTCGGCGTTGGGGTTGGGGTCGGAGCAGGAGTTGGGGTCGGTGCGGCAGTTGGTTCAGGGGCGGCGGTAGCCGCGGCCGCTTGGGCGGGGGCGGCCTCCTGAGCAGGCGCAGCCTCCGACTCGGACTCACCGCAGGCGAAGGCGGCAACAGCCAAACAGCCGATGACCAGCAGCGACAGGCCGCCATGAAACATGCGCCGGCGCATTCGAGGCCGCCAACCGGAGGGAACGCGGATTCGGGCAGCGGTACTCAACATTGGCGCTTGCCTCCAGGTTTGGCTGTGGTGTCAGCGGCGGTGGCCGTAAAGCAGCATGCCAGCCCCCGGCCAAGCCGGGCGCGCGTGCCATTTCGTAGCGAATACTACATAAGCCACCACAGTGGCGCTATCGGCTACTTTCGGGAGACATGCGCCACTGCAAGCCGCGCGCCGTTGGAACTGCCGATGAGTAGCCCCGCCTCCACCGCGGCGCGGCTGCGCGTGGCGTTGCTGCCGGAGGTCATCGCGCCAGATCCGGCGGGCGTGTGCGCGGTGGTTGACGTGATTCGGGCCTCCACCACGCTCGTCGAGCTTGCCGGGTCCGGCGATCCCGAGGTCTGGCTGGCAGCCGATCATGCGGCGGCCCGGGCGGCGGCGCCGCGCCTTGGATCCGGCGTGCTGCTCGGTGGCGAGCAGGGCGGGCTTCGGCCCGAGGGCTACGACTTCGGCAACTCGCCGCGGGAGGTGGTCGCCGGCGCATATGCGGGCCGGCGGGCGATCTTCGTCACCACCAACGGCACCAATGCCTTGCGCCGCTGGTCGACGGCCCGAAAGACATTCGTGGGCGCGCTGCGCAACTGTGATGCCGCCGCCCGTCGCCTCGTGGAAGAAGCGGGAGCGGGCGGATCAATGACCGTGGTGTGCGCGGGCAAGGAGGGGACGCTGGCGCTGGACGACGTCTACACGGCGGGAGTCATCGTGGCGCGCATCCTGGAGCTTCAGCCCGATGTCGAGGTCGACGAGACGGCGATCGTGGCGCTGCGGGTGGCCCAGGCGCGGCCGGACGCGGAGGCGGCGCTGGCGGAGTCGCAGAGCGCGCAGGCGCTGGTCAAGGTGGGGCTGTGGGACGACGTTCCGTATTGCGCCGTGCTGGACGCTTCGGCGGCGGTGCCGGAGTTGGGTGGGTCGGGCCGGCTGCGGCTGCTGGAGGACGGGTGAGGCTTCGAGCGACGTTCACCCTCACCGCAGTACTCGTCCATCTAGAGAGATTTGAACAATTGGTCGACATCCCACGCCCAAGCCCCGGATCGCCCTCACCCTAACCCTCTCCCATCAAGGGAGAGGGGACCGGACCGGCTGTCCGGTCTCAAGGGGGCGCCTTGCGCAAAGGTCTCATCAAGGGAGAGGAGGACGGGCGGGTTTGAAACCCGCCCCTACGTCCGACGAGAGGACCGGCGGCCCGGAGGGCGCCCGCTAGAGCCTACATTCCGGCTGCTACGTCTGACGGCTGGTCAGCTCCGCCGCGTCGCCGTCGAGCACCTCCAGGCACTCGCGGGCGATGCGCACGTTGTAGTTGGTGCCGCGGTCTTCGGGATAGATCTGCGACGTGTTGCAGATGTAGAAGCCGGGAATGGGTGAGCGATAGGCCGGCTTGCGACGCTGGTAGCCGGCGGCGATCACCGGCTGCGCCACGGGATCGCGCGAGACCCAGGAGCGCCCAATCTGCTCGCGGGCGAAGCGCGGGAAGACCCGTTGAATCGGCTCGACGAACCGGTCGATGAGGGCGTCGTCGTCAATATGGAAGAACTCATGCTCGGGCGGCAGGTAGTTGCTCACGTAGAGCAGCCGCTGCCCGCCGTAGCGCTCGCGCTCGACCATGTTGGTGTGCTCGATCAGCCCGGCGAAGGGGAGGCTGCGGTCGCCGATGTTGGTCCAGTAGTACTCCGAAAGCTGGCGCTCGATCTCCATCAGCACCACGCACGCGCCCACGTAGTTCGTGGCCGCCAGGGAGTTGGTGAAGTCGCGCCGCTCCTCGGGCAGGATGCGCCGGATGATCGGCAGGCCCACGGTCGCCACCACGGCGTCGGCGTCCACCGCCTGGCCGCCGACCCGCAGCGCCGGCGCCCCGGGCGAGCCAATGGTGACCTCCTGGACCGGCGAGCGCAGGTGCAGGGCCGCCCCGCGTTCGGTGATCGTGCGCGCCAGCGCGTCCACCACGACGCGGAACCCGCCGCGGAAGTAGCCCAGACGTTCGCGCCGTTTATCGGGCGTGCGAGTGCGGGCGCGCGACATCAGGCGGGCCCACATCCAGGCCATGGAGACGCCTTCCCAATGGCGGTCGAACTTGGCCTCGAGGAGCGGTCGGAAGATCTTCTCGAAGGCTTCGCGCCCGGTGTAGCGCGGCATCACCTCGGCCGCCGTCCGGTCCTCGAACGCGGCGTAGCTGCGGCGGCGCTGCAGAAGGACGGTTCCAAGGCCGAGCCGCACGCGCGCCGGCAGCGACAGGTGCCCAAAGCGCAGCAGATCGAGCGGCGAGGTGAAGGGATGCACCCGCTCGCCGGCGTAGAACCCCATCAGCGGCTCGTGCCAGTCCAGCCGATCCGCGATGCCGAGCTCCTCGCACAGCCCGATCATGAAGCGGTCGTGGGTGAATAGGTGGTGATAGAAGCGCTCGATGGGCTCGCCGCCGACGTCGACCGTCGCCAACTCACCGCCGGGCGCGCCGCCGGCCTCGAACACCTCGACCGCATGCCCGCGTTTGCGGAGCAGGTAGGCCAGGGTGAGCCCGGTAATGCCGGCGCCGACGATGGCGATCTTCACTTGAGCGCCTCGCCGACGGGCTGGACGGGTTGGACGGGCCCCAGGTCGTCACGGATGTGCAACACGTAGTCAAAGCTGCCGATGGGCACCGGCGTCCGCTCGCGCAGGATCAGCCAATCCCAGAACGTCTCGCGGGCCTTGGCATCGTTGAGGAAATTGCCCAGAAACCCGAGGGTCCAGCCGCGGTAGGCGAACTCGGGGAACCAGCGCCGCAGCGGCAGGACCTCCGAGGAGTAGCCGTGGGTGTCCAGGCGCAACTGCGCCGACGTTTCTTTCTTCAGGAGCACCACTTGCGAGCTGAGCGCATTCTCCAAGGTCACTTCCTTCTCATAGGCGATGTTCGGATAGTTTCGCAAGTACCACGCCAGCGGCCAGGCGAACTCGTTTTCAACCACCGCCCGCACGTAGTTGGCCTCCCCGGTGTCCTGGCCGGACGCCTCGATAGCCGCGACGCCCTTCAGAGCATCCGGCGCGGTTTGCACATACATGACGAAGTCTATGGGCACGTCCCCCCGTTCGTAGGTGGTCGGCAGGCCGAAGCGCACGGTCCAGGCGAATAGACCGACAACCATCACGGCCATGGCGGCGCGCAGCACGGTCGGCTGACTGCGTTCCAGCCGCCGTCCGGCGTACCAGCTCGCCAGCACCAGGAAGGGCCACATCACGTGGAGCACCAGCCAGGGGGCTTTCTCGCCGAGCGTCGAGTAGATGCCCATGCCGACCACGCCCCACAGCGCGAGGATCCAGGGCAGCGGCGTGCGTGCCGTCGATAGGCGAGTGAGTGCGAACGCGCCCACGAGCAATGCGAACGGTTCGTAAACCAGCAGGAACATCGGGTAGTAGAACCATGGCTGGTTGACACGCTCCGACTCGTGGACGGCGGCCCAATAGTCCACCGAGTCCACGAAGGCATCGCGGAATCCGGTGAGGTTGGTCAGAAACGAGGTGTAGAAGAGGAACGCAATGAGCACGAAGATGAGGAAGCCGTAGACCATGTGCTCGGCGTCGCGGCGCAGGTGCGTCATGGCCGAGTGAATGGCGCCCACGACCGGCGAGGCCTGGCGTGACGGCCGGCGCGCCGCGGCCCACGCCACGAGGCCGAAGACGGCCAGCAGCCCGACCAGCAGCACGCCGTGGATGTAGGTGTTCTCCTTGGTCACGAACGAGAGCCCCAACGCAACCCAGGCGACATAGATCCAGCGGCGGCGCGGATGCGCCATGTAGCGCACCAGCGCCCCGACGAGCACGAGCGTGAAGAGCGCGACGTAGATGTCGTTGCGAACAAACCGCGAGTAGTACAGGAACGCCGTCGAGAGCGTCATGGCCGTCATGGCCAGCGGCGTGCCCATGCGGCCCAACTCGGGACGCAGCAAGACGAGCGCCGCCACCGTGGCCACGCCGACCAGGGCCGGGATCACGCGCGCCGTCACGTCGTCGTGGCCCACCGCCATGAAGAACACGGTGTTTGTGAAGTAGAGCAGCGGTCCGTGATAGGCGGGGTCGTAGCGATACTGCTTGCCGCGGATCATCTCCACGGATTCCTTGGCGTGAATGGCCTCGTCGTGGTGGAACGTCCGCTCGCCGAGGTCGTAGAACCGCAGGCCGGCGGCCAGCGCCAGAATCGCGAGGTACAGCAGCACCTCGCCGCGGCTCAGCCCGAAGCCCGCGGGACCCGCCAGCCAGGCGCGGATTTCATCCGATCGCCCGGCTTCCAGCGTCTGTTCGCCGGTCACGGAGCCCCCGGACCGGCGAAGATCGTGGTGCCGCCGAACTGCGCCAATGGTTCGAGGTAGGCGCGCAGGCGAGACGCCGCGGTTGCGTCGTAGCGCGCTCGCTCAATGCGACCGAACACCACGTGCGTCACGCCGTACCGGCGCATGAGTTGCAGTGCGTCCGCGGCATCCGCCGTCGCATAGATTCGATCGACGTCCTCGGCGCGCTCGCCGATCTCGGGAATGCTCCCGCGCCAGAGCTGCTCATGTTGCGTCCAGCCGATCACGGTCGGCACACCCGACCACGTTGCGATGCGTGACATCTCACTGTACGGAGTACCGGGCGCTTCAAGAACGACGGCCGCGTCCCCCGCGTTTCGCGCCAGCCAGCGCGCCGCCGCCAGATCGTCGGCGTGGAGACGCTCGGCGAGCGCCAGCCCGTCAATCGTGCCGCTGACGTCGCTGTCGGCGGCCTTGTCGCGCAGGGCAACCGCGGAGTAGCTCAACGCCAGCACCAGCAGCACGGCGACCAGGCTGGCGTAGCCGGCGCGGATCACCGCCCAGCCCGGGCCGGCGGAGTCCGACAGCCGGCGCCAGGCGACCAGCAGCGCAGGCCCCGCGGCAATGGCCAGCAAGGCCCAG
>DAOUKN010000183.1:0-4082 GCA_034421255.1 Chloroflexota bacterium
TCGGCCCATATCCCGGTGCATACGCCCGCTCCTCAATCCTCCGCCTGGCGACGCCCCATGGTCCGCCCCGCCCCCCGATTTATGCAAAGGTCTCCCTCCGCGGGAATGACGGACGGGCGCGGGACTGACTGGCCGAAGAGACCCCCACCCGCCTTCCGGCACGTTTTGACACGGCGCTCGTAGGCGCGCTAGAGTCTACCGAAAGAAAAACTTTTCTTTATGAATCGTGCCTCCAACGACTCCGCCGGACGACTGGGACATCCTGGGGATGCGCTCGTATGCGCGGGCGCTCGGGTCGGGCACTCGCCTGCGGATTCTGCAGCGGCTGTCGGAGAACCCGGAGCAGGGAGTCGCCGAGCTGTCCGAGGCGGTGGGCCACAGCCCACCGCTCGTGTCGTGGCATGTGCGCCGCCTGCGCCAGGCCGGCCTCGTGCGGGCGCGGCGTGAGGGGCGGCTGGTGAAGTACTCGCTGGTCGCCGATCAACTGGAGGCCCTGCATCAAGAACTGACGACCTATTTGGAGCATTTGGTCACCGTGCATACGGCACACACATCGGATCGCCCGAATTCGGGCGCCGCACGTTCGTAAGGGAGTCACCATGTCCACGGTTCGCGTCGGAATCATTGGCGTCGGAAATTGCGCCTCGTCGTTGGTGCAGGGGGTCGCACACTATCGCGACGCGCCGTCCGATGAGTTCATCCCCGGGCTCATGCACACCGTGCTCGGCCCCTATCACGTTGGTGATGTCGAGTTCTCGGCGGCCATCGACGTCGATCGGAACAAGGTCGGGACCGACCTGAGCGAGGCGATCTTCGCCGCGCCGAACAACACCGTGAAGTTCTCCGACGTCTCGCACCAGGACGTCACGGTGGCGCGAGGCATGACGCACGACGGCATCGGGCGCTACATGGCCGACACGGTCGTGAAGGCCGACGGGTCGACGGACGACATCGTCCAGCTGCTGCAGGACACCCACACGGACGTGGTGATCAACTACCTGCCGGTGGGCAGCGAGGAAGCCACCAAGTGGTACGTGGAGCAGGTCTTGCAGGCGGGCTGCGCCATGGTGAACTGCATGCCGGTGTTCATCGCGCGCGAGACCTACTGGCAGCAGCGCTTCGAGCGGGCGCAGGTGCCCATCATCGGCGACGACATCAAGTCCCAGGTCGGAGCCACGATCGTGCACCGGGTCCTGACCCGGCTGTTCCGGGACCGCGGCGTCAATCTCGAGCGCACCTACCAGCTGAACGTGGGCGGCAACTCCGACTTCAAGAACATGCTGGAGCGCGAGCGGCTGGAGTCGAAGAAGGTGTCCAAGACCAACGCGGTGACGAGTCAGCTCGAGTACGACATCGGGTCGGGCAACGTCCACATCGGTCCGAGCGACTACGTCGAATGGCTCGGCGACCGCAAGTGGGCGTTCATCCGCCTGGAGGGTGAGTCCTTCGGCGGCCAACCGCTCAACGTGGAGCTCAAGCTCGAGGTTGTGGACTCTCCAAATTCGGCGGGCATCGTCATAGACGCCGTGCGCTGCTGCAAGATCGCGATGACGCGCGGGGTGTCCGGGGCGCTGGAAGGCCCGTCGGCGTACCTCATGAAGTCGCCGCCCATTCAGTACACCGACGCCGAAGCCCACGACATGATGGAGGAGTTCATTGCGTCGGCCACGATTGCGGCCGGATCGGCGGCCGATCTCGCGTAGATGATCGCTCTGTTCGAGTTCGGCTCGCATGTGGTCGGCTGGATTCCGCGACCGATCTCGGCGGCGGTCGCGCGCGTGCTGGGCACGCTGATCTTTCTGCTCGTACCGCGCGTGCGACGCAACACGATCGCCAATATGACGGTTGTGCTGAACCTGCCGCCGTCAGACCCTCGCGTGCGGAATCTCGCCCGGCGGTCGGTGGTGGCGTTCGTCGACCACGTGATCGACTTTCTGCGCAGCTTTCGGCTGTCGCAGGCGGAGTTGATCAGCCGGACGGTGCGCATCGAGGGCTACGAGCACTTCAAGGCGCTGCACGAACAACGCCAGGGCGGCATCATGATCACGGCCCACTTCGGGAACTGGGAATGGTGCGGCGGGCTGGTCTCGCTGGATCATCCGACGCACGTGGTGGCCGAAACCATGCGCAGCCGCGCCGTGACGGGCATGCTGGACCATGTGCGGGCGAAGCTGAATCTCCAGAGCATTCAACTCGGGAATGCGGCGCGCGAGATTTTGCGCACGCTGCGCCGCGGTGAGTACGTCGCCCTGCTGGCCGACCGTCCCACGCCGGGCCGCGGCATGCAGGTCGAGTTCTTTGGGCGCCCCGCGTGGGTCCCGCCGGGGGCGGCCGCCCTGGCCCAGCGCGCCGGCAGTCCGCTGTTGGTGGGCGGCATGACCCGCAACGGCGACGGCACATATACCGGGCATGCCATGCCGCCGATCTTCTGGGACCGCGGCATCCCGCGGGACGAGGCCGTGCAGCGAGGCATGCAGCAGGTGATGTGGGATCTCGAAGCGCTGATCCGCAAGGCCCCGGAGCAGTGGTATATGTTTCGGCCCATGTGGGAGGCCGCCGGCTAGTGCGCATTCTTCAGGTTTCGCCCTATGACTTCCCGTATCCGGGCGGGGTGACGGAGCACGTGCTGGCGCTCGATCGCGAGTTCCGGGCGCTGGGACATGAAGTGGCGATCATGGCGCCGTCCTCGGCCGAGACGCCCGAAGTGGAGACCCCAAATTTCTATCGGGTCGGCCGCCGCATCGTGCCGCTGCCCGTGAACCAGTCGACGGCGCGGCTCACGCTGTCGCCGGCGCTGCTGCCGCGCGTGCGCCGCTTCCTGGACGAGCGCCAGTTCGACGTCGTCCACCTGCAGGAGCCGCTGGTCCCGGCCCTGCCGCTCACGGTGCTGCGCCATTCGCAGGCGCTCAACGTCGGCACGTTCCACGCGGCGCGCAAGTCGGCGTTCGTCTATCACACCACGCGGCCGCTCATCCGGCGGCTGCAACGCAAGCTGGACGGCAAGATCGCCGTATCGCAGGCGGCGCGCGACCTGGTCTACCGCTCCTACCGCGGCGAATACCGCATCATCCCGAACGGCATCGACGTCGACTTCTACGGCCGGGACGTCGAGCCGCTGCCCCAGCTCGCCGACGGCTTCTTCAACATCCTGTTCGTGGGGCGCTTCGACAAGCGCAAGGGTCTCTCGGTGCTGCTGCGCGCGATGCAACTGGTCCAGCAAATGCAGCCCCGCACCCGGCTGGTGCTCGTGGGGGCCTACCGTCCCCGCCAGCGGCGCATCTACCAGCGCCAGGTCGACCAGCTGGGCCTGCGAAACGTCGTCTTCGCCGGCTACGTGAGCCAGGAGGACAAGCAGCGCTACCTCAAGAGCTCGCACGTCTTCTGCTCGCCGGCCCTCGGCGGGGAGAGCCAGGGGGTGGTGCTGCTGGAGGCCATGGCCGCCGGTCTGCCGGTGGTGGCCAGCGACATTCCGGGCTACCGCGCGCTGCTGCTGGACGGCGAGGGTGCGCTGCTGGTACCGCCCAAGGATGACGCGGCGCTGGCGCGCACGCTGCTGCGGCTGATGCGCAACGAGACCAAGCGCACGCAAATGTCGGCGTTCGGCGAGCAGCGCGCGCAAGCGTTCGCCTGGCCCAAGATCGCGGCCCGGGTGGTGGACTACTACGAAGAGTTGCTCAACGAACGCGAAATCGGCGGGCGCTACTGGGCCTTCACGCCCAGGGCGGCGGAAGCGGCGGCTCGCTGATGATCAACCAGCGCATGCAGGCCCGGTCGCGCCGCCTCGCCGAGCGCGTGGTGGCGCCGTTGGCGCGCACGGGCATCGATCCCAACGTGCTGACGATCACGGGGCTCGTGCTGGCGTTTCCGACGGCCGCGGTGATCGCGCTCGGGTGGCAGGTCGCCGGCGGGGTGATGCTGCTGTTCAGCGGCGGATTCGACATGTTCGACGGCGCCGTGGCCCGCGTCAGCAACCGGCGGTCGGACTTCGGCGCGTTTCTGGACTCGACCATGGACCGCTGGGGCGAGGGCGTGATCTTCACCGGGCTCACCTGGTATTTCGTGGACGTGGGCGCGCGGGCGGA
>DAOUKN010000184.1:0-6267 GCA_034421255.1 Chloroflexota bacterium
GGACCGCATCACCATATTCCAGGGCCCGCTCGAGGAGGCCTGCCGCGATCCCGACGACCTCCGGGAAGAGATCCGCGCCACCGTGATCCACGAGTTCGCCCACCATTTCGGGCTCTCGGACGACGATTTGATACGGCTGGGGGAGGGCGGCTGAATGGCTGCCGCGACGCTTCGCTGTCCGGCCTGCGCCATCGACGTTCCGTGGGACGCCTCGCTGCTGGCCTGCCGGCGCTGCGGAGGGCTGCTCGACGCCGCCATGGATTTGCCCAAGCTGACTCACGACATCACGCCGCTCATCGACGAGGGTGCGCCCGGCGTCTGGCGCTATCGACCCGCGCTGGCGCTGCCGAGCGACCTGCCCCTCCTATCGCTCGGCGAGGGACGCACGCCCGCGGTGGACCTCGCGGCTTGGGGCGGCGGCCACGGGCTGAGCCAATGCCGCGCCAAATTGGAGTTCATGGCGCCCACCGGGTCGTTCAAGGACCGCGGCGCGGCGCCGGTGATCGCCTCGCTCGAGGCCCAGGGCGTCGCCAGGATCGTCGAGGACTCGTCGGGCAACGCGGGCGCCGCCATGGCCGCCTACGCCGCGCGCGCCGGGCTGGCCGCCGATATCTACGTGCCCGCCGCGGCGCCGTCGGCCAAGCTCGCGCAGATCGTGCAGTATGGTGCCGCGGTGCGTCCCGTGGAAGGCACCCGGGAGGACGTGGCCGACGCGGCGGCTGCCGCCGCGCGGGCGCCCGGCGCGGCCTACGCCTCGCACAGCCGGCATCCGGCATTTGTCGAGGGCACAAAGACCTTCGTGCTGGAGCTGCTGGCGGACGGCGTCGACGCACTGCCGCAACACCTGGTGTTTCCGGTGGGCAACGGCGGACTGATCCTGGGCGCGCACAAGGTGCTCGCCGAGCTGCGGCAAGCCGGCCTGCAATTCCGGATGCCGCGTCTGCACATTGCCCAGGCGGCGGCCTGCCAGCCGCTCGTTCAGGCGTTAAACACGGGCGCCACCACGCCGGTTGCCGTCGAGCGTCGTCCGACCGTCGCCGGCGGCATCGACGTCGCCGTACCGGCACGCGGCGCCGCCGTACTTCAGGCCGCCCGCGACACCGGCGGAAGCGCCGTGGCGGTCGGCGAAGACGAAATCTCGGCGACCCGTTCCGCCCTGGCGCGCGACGAGGGCCTGTTCGTCGAGGCCACCTCAGCCGCCGCCTTCGCCGCCGCCGCGAAACTGCGCGCCCAGGGCGCCATCGCCGCCGGGGACACCGTGCTCATCGCCGCCACCGGCAGCGGCCTCAAGGATCCGCCGCGAAGTTCAGACTAGGTGCGGGGCCCCGGGCCTCCTTGGCACATTGGTTCGTGGGAAAGGTTTGGATCCGTTCGTGGTGAGCCTGTCGAACCACGCCCCTTCGACAAGCTCAGGGCGAACGGATTGGTTGCGGGCAACGTCGAGGAGTCAGGCGGCGCCGCGCTTGGCCCGCGCCTTGCGCCGCGCCTGCTTGGCCTCGGGGCTGTGCACCGCCTCATGCGCCGCGATCAGATCCTCGGGCGTCACCCGCGCCACGGCCTCGCCGATCACGTCCAGCGCCGCGTCGTCCGCGCGCCGGAAGCGCACGCACGACTTGCCCATGTTCAGCTTCTTGCCCGCCGCCGCGTAGGCCGCCACGAACCACTCCGTCAGCTCCTGGCTGGCGTAGAGCCCATGCAGATAGACCGAGATGTGCCGCTTCTGCGACGCCAGGGCCACCGAGCCCAGCGCCTGGCCGTTGTAGGTGTTGGGGAACCGCTCCAGCGGAATCGCGTAGCCGATCATCCCGTACTGCATGGTCTCCTCGAACCCGACGGGCAGATTGGCCAGGATCGCCTCGCGCACCCGCGCCACCTCCGCCCGCCGATCCTCCGGCAACTCGGCCAGGTATTGCTCAACCGTCGTCGCACTGCTTGAAACCATGCGTCCGTGACCTCCGGGTGAGGCGTGCGCCGGCGCGCCCGCGCCGGTCGGGCTAGGGTAGCGCCCGCGCCATCGGCTGCCGGCAGGCCTCCGGCTGCCTCCACCGCGGCCGCTGCCAGGGCTGGGGCGGGGCGACACTTACCCCAATCCGGCTAACGAAATACCATACGTTCGCGACGAAGCCGTCTCCCACGGCGGCAGGCTGCGCCGCATGGTCCGACACCGTGACCCCGCCCGGACCGCGCGCCGTCTGGAGGATGTCTTGCCCGTCATGAGCGGCGGCGAGGCTTTGGTGGAATCCCTCGTCCGTGAAGGCGTGGAGGTCATTTTCGGCATTCCCGGCATCCACATGTCGGGCATCTTGGCCGCCCTGCGGGACGAACCCCGCATCCGCGTGATCACCACCCGTCACGAGGCGGCCGCCGCCCACATGGCCGATGGCTATGCCCGCGTCTCCGGCAAGCCGGGCGTCGTCCTCGTCGTTCCCGGCGCCGGGGTGTATAACGCCGCCACCGGTCTGGCCACCGCCTACGCCCGCTCCTCGCCCGTCGTCGCCATCGCCGGCCAAATCCCGCGCGGCCAGATCGGGCGGGACGTCGGCACCTATCACGAAGTTCTGGACCAGGCATCCATCCTGCAGCCCGTCACCAAGTGGCGGCGGCAGGCGCTCACGCCACGGGAGATTCCGGACGCCGTCTCCGAAGCCTTCCGCCAGATGCGCACCGGCCGGCCCCGCCCGACGCTGATCGAAGTACCGCCCGAGGCCGGCGTCGAGCGCGACGACGTCGTGCTGCGCGACCCGGTGGTGATTCCGCGCCTCGTACCGGGCTCCGACCAGTTGCGCGAGGCCGCCCGCGTCATCGCGGAGTCTCGCCTGCCCCTCATCTACGCCGGCGGCGGCGTGGCCCTTTCGGACGCCGAATCCGCCCTCGTGGCCCTCGTCGAAGCCACCAACATCCCGGTCATCACCTCTGCGGGTGGCAAGGGCGTCATCCCCGACCGCCACCCACTCTCGTACGGCTCGTGTTTCGCCCCTTGGGGCGAGCACGACGAGATGAACGAGCTATTCGAGGTGATGCAGGCCGCCGACGTCGTCATCGGCATCGGCGCTCGCTTCTCGCTGGGGAACCCTGCCCGCGAAGATTCCACCCTCATCAATATCAACATCGACGACGCCGAAATCTCGAGCGTCCACGCCAACACGCTTCCCCTTCACGGCGACGCCAAGGCCACGATCGAAGCCCTACTTCCCCTCCTGCGCGAAGCCGGCGCCGGCGATCGTCCCTCGCCCGTCGAAGCTGTGGCCGCCGCCCGGCGCCTCATCGCCTACGCCGACATCCGGCGCCAGGAGCCGCAGTATCCGATCCTGGAAGCCATCCAACGCGGCATTCCCGAGGACGCCCACATCGTCTGGGACGTCACCCAGTTCGGCTACTACGCCCGCACCCACTATCAGGTCAATTGCCCCAAGACGTTCATCGACAGCGGCTACTCCTTCAACCTCGGCTTCGGTGTCCCCACCGCCCTGGGGGCCAAGGTGGCGCACCCCGACCGCCAGGTCCTCTGCGTCAGCGGCGACGGCGGCTTCCTGTTCAACGCGGTAGAGCTCGCCACCGCCGTGCAATACGGGATACACGTCATCACCGTCGTATTCCGCGACGACGCGTATGGGAACGTCGGGCGCGATCTGGATGAGCTATTTGGCGGGACCTACGAGACGGACCTGCACAATCCCGACCTCGTCGCGTTTACCGAGTCCTTCGGCGCCGTTGGACTGCGGGCCAGCGATCCCATGGAGCTCGAGACCCTGCTCCCGCGCGCCCTCGAATACCAGGCCCCGGTGGTCATCGACGTCCCCATTGGAAGCATGCCGCTTCCCCGCGGCAAGTTCATGTCCGTTGCCGTGTCACTCCCCTGGAACCGCCCCCAGGAAGGCCTGATTTCAAGCTAGGCGCCCGGCGCGGGTGTGCCGTCAACCGGGGACCGGCGGGCTAACGCCGAGCGGTGGCAGCCTCGGGGAGCGGCAGCGAGTGGTGGTCCTCCTCGGGGTACTGCTGAAACAACTGTCCCCAGGGCCCGCGCAGCGCTTCGGCCACTCGCCGGCGACCGTGCACGTTCCACCAGTAGACGTCGTGATAGGCGCGGGACGCCGCGTAGGACCAGGGGGCGATCACCGTTCGCAGCAGCAGGCGTTCCAGCGGCTTCAGCGGACCCCAGTAGATGAGCTTTTGGCCGCGGCTGGCAAACGTCTCCCGCGCCGTGCGCGCCTGCCAGCTCACGGCATCGGGGTCGACGCCCACCACCTCGATCTCGCGCGCGTCGGCGGTGCCCAGCCCGGCTTCGTGCGCCAGCCGCAGAAACGGAATCTCGAACGGGTCCAGGCCCATCAGCCGGGCAATGGTGGCGTCCACCGCAACCTGGTCGGCGCCCGCCAGCATCAAGCCGCGCTCGTGGATGTCCATGCAGCGCGGACCGGGGCCTTCGCCGATGAACGTGCCGTCCACGACGGCGAAGACGCTTTGGTGGATCTCCTTCTGAATGGTCAGCAGGTCCACCAGCGTCTCGTGGATCGTGGCGTGGCAAAAGTGGCGCTTCTCGAAGAGCAAGCCGCCAAACGCGTTCTTCATCGCGCCGGTGATGGTGGTGAACACGTGCGTCTTCATGGTCGGCAGGTGAATGATGTTCGTGCCGATGAGGCGCTCGGGGATGCGCACGCCTTCGGGATACACGTCGTGCAGGGTGAGCATCCGGCCCTGCGGCTCATAGCGCACCCAGCGCTCGTCTTCGTAGAGGTGCACGTTTCGCACGCCGTGCGCCGCCAGCACCGGTCGATGCTTGTTGACGCGCTCGCCCACGCGGGCGCTGACCACCACCGTGCGGTTGTGCGCGCCGAAGATCGTCTCCACGGGGAAGCCGTCGCCCAGCAGCGTGCGGGCGACGCCGTCGAGCTGCCAGGGGGCGGTGGAGCAGGCCGGATACCAGTGGTGCCACGAGATGTTGATCTTGAGGGCGGTTTCGGCCGCGGGATCGAGGTGGTCCCGGTATCCGGCGCGGCGCATCACGTCGGCGACGTCGTCGAGAACGGTCTCGGGCTGCGTGCGAACCAGGGCGACGGTGCTCACGGTGGGCTGCTACTCGGTGTAAGGGGTGGCGTTGGGTACACGGTAGCGCAGGAATACCTCGCCCTGGCGATCGGTCACGCTGAGAAGAGCAAGGTCGAGAACGTCCTCAGGCGCCAGCGCGCGCTCGCCTTCGACCGCCGTGCGCGGCCGCGGCTCGCCGATGATCGACGGCGTCACGGTGATGAAGAACTCGTCCACCAGGCCGGCCCGCAACATGTGGGCGTTGAGAATCGCGCCGCCTTCGCACACCAGGCGCCGGACGCCGCGCTCGGAGGCCAGGTAGGCGGCGAGCGCCGGCAGATCGACCGCCGAGTCGCCCAGCCGCACGATCTCAGCCACCTGGGCCAGGGCCGGTGAAACGTCGGCGGCCTCATGCGTGACCACGACGGGCCGCAGCGGGTAGCGCCGGTGCCGGAACACCCGGTCGACGGGATCGATCCGGGCTGAGTTGGTCACGATCACGAACAGCGGGGGCTCCGTGAGGCCGCGCTGCCGCCGCATGCGCTGGAGCTCGTCGCTCCACAGGTACCGATCCAGCCCCATGCCAAGCGTCCGCGCGCCGTGCAGCACGGCGTCGAAGTGGACGCGAAACCGGCGAAACGTACGCAGGTCGGCCTCGCCGCTGATCGGCCAGTAGGCGTCGGTCGGCCCCTTGATGGCGCCGTCCAGCGTCATCACCATCTGGATTGCCGTGTACGGTCGGCGGGCGCCCGCGGGCAGCTCGAGATCGTCGTAGACGCCTGGCGACGCCTCGCTCGGCACCTCAGAGCTCGGCCGGAGCGCCGTCCGCGTAGCGCAAGAGGTCAGGCGGCGCCGCCGGACCCGCGGCCTCCAGCGCCCGCGCCGCGTCCTCGTCGAGCACGATGCCCAGACCCGGCCGCGTCGGCGGCAGGGCGTGGCCGTGCTCAATCGTCAAGTCGCTGTCGAACAGCGCCTCGACCTCCGGCGCGAAGGGCCAGATCATCTCCTGGATCGCCGCGTTGTGCAGCGCGAAATCCAGGTGCAGGCTGGCCATGGTGTTCACCGGGCTCTGCGGATTGTGCGGCGCCAGCTTGATCAGGTGCGCGTCGGCGGCCACGCCCATCTTCCACACCTCGGTCAGGCCGCCGGCGTGCGCAATGTCCGGCTGCAGGTAGTCCACCAGCTCCTCGTCGATGACGGGCTGCGCGTCCCAGCGGTGCAGCAGCCGCTCGCCGGTGGCCA
>DAOUKN010000185.1:0-12164 GCA_034421255.1 Chloroflexota bacterium
TCGAGCCGACGAGCTCCGCCTCCGACCAGGTCTCTCCCCAGACCGAGGCCGCCGCCCGCGACTGACGGGCGACGCCGAAGGAATTGGCGCGGGCGGCCACCGCGGCCTGGCGGTGACGTTCGCTCGCGGATCGTAGTATTTGCCATGGCCCGAATCGGACTCTTCATTGACGCAGCCAATCTGTTCTACGCCCAGCGGGACCAGGGTTGGTACGTGGACTTCTTCGCCGCGTACGACTGGGTTCACACTGGTCACGATCCTGGATGCGCCTATTACTTCACGGGAATTCCACCGATCGATAAACCAGAGGATCGAGAGAAGCACCGCCGATACCGAAGGGCGCTTGCTCTGAAGGGCTATACCGTTGTCGAGAAAGAACCCAAACGGCAGTTCGACAAAGACCGTGATACGTATCGCACCAAGGCCAACCTCGATGTGGAAATCACGCTGAAGCTCTTGGCCGAGATCGGACAGTACGACGAGGTGGTGTTCTTTGGTGGCGATGGCGACTTCGCGCCGTACTCGATCACTTGCGAAATCTTGGCAAACGCGTTCGAGTGATCGCTGCTGAGAGATCCGCGGCCGAAGACATCGTGAACGCGGCTCACGAGTTCGTACCACTAATGGCTGTCCGCAAGCACCTTGAGCGGAAGGACAGCGCCCCAGCCTAGCTGCATCCCGGCAACGCGGGCGACGAAGAGTGTCCAGAAACGAAAAGGCCCGCGTCGTTCGACACGGGCCTATTCATAGCACGCCCCGCATCAATAGAAGGGGCGTTTCATCAGCTTCATTATCGTCTCGCCAGTTTCCACAGTCAATCACGTGACCACTCTCGCCGCAGTTCCCAGCCTTCACGGAAGCATTGAGGAGCGGTGGCGCGCTGGTCGCAAGCGGCAATCCAACTCCAAATCCAAGATCGTGTAGGGAGTATAGTCTCGTCGGTTGGCGGCGGACGGGAAGAATTCGTGAGCCAAAGCCCTCCCGAATGGGACGCCCGCTATCCAAACCGCGATCAGCTGCGGGCGGAGGTGCATGGTCTGGCCGCGTGCGTGCGCGACCAGCTGTTGGCACGGATTCCCGAGGGTGAGATTCGCGGCGTGTATCTCAAGGGCTCGTCGGTCAAGGCCTGGGAATCGCCGCTGGACTACGTTCCCGAGATCAGCGACGTGGATATCCACGTGTGGTTCCGCGATGACGACGCGTGGCGACAGCACCTGGACACGGTGCCGCGGGCCCTGGCGGTGCAAGCAGGTATCGAGGCATGCTTCAAGGAGCGGATTGCACGGCCCATCCACCATCCCCGACTGCAACTCTTGGTCTTGAACGAGGTCATGGCCAAGCTCGAATGCTTCGTGCACGCCCCTCGATCGACGGTGACCGTGCTCCACGGCGAGGCCTATCCCGAAGCCGACTACAGCGATCCGGAAGCCATCAGGCGCTTTGACGCGGCCGACCTCGTCGAGCGGGCCGGCTGGGTGGAGCGGGTTCCCCTGCACGTCGTCGACAGGTTCGGGGTGCACGCCTTCGAGGCGGTGCGCCAGTTGGCCTGGCGGGTGGCGCCGGTGGGACCGCTGGTGCTGCACATCTCGGGGCTGGAGACGGAGTATGTCTGGAGCCTGAACCGAACCCGAGCCGCCGCGGCCCTGCGGGACCTGGGGCTCGACGAATTGGCGAACGCCTACCGCGACTTCTACCTGGCCGGTTGGGGCTATTCCCTGTCCAGGTTCGCCGACACCAGCGCCTGTCGCGGAGCCATTCTGGCTGCCACGAGTGTGCTCAGCGAGGGCGGCGAGCTCGGGCGGCAGTGGCTCGAGGCGAATCCCCAAGACTCGGCGACCAAACGGTAGCCCGCGGGTCCATTCGCCCACTTGACCCGGCTTGGCCTAAGGAATCTCCGAATAACTGTGGACGCGGTGGCCTCCATGCGCCCCAATCCGTTCGATAGCCCCTTCGACAAGCTCAGGGCGAACGGATTGGGGTAGCGCCCAGTGACAAATCTGGGCCAACCCCAGTCCTCGCAGAGAGCTTAGGGCGAATGGATCAGCGCCTGCCCGCGGGCCGCTGGCGGATGGGCGCGTCCCGCCGGACTGACGAAACTGCACATGCTCTGCATCGCGCCTGCGGGGCGGGTTGACAGGCCGCCTCTACCGTCAATCTCGTGAACAGATGCCCTGGCCTGACGGCGAGGAGGATTTGGATGAGCCGGTGGAAGAAGTTGGCGCTTGCCGCGGCGGGCGCCGTCGTTGTGTCAGTGGTGGTCGCGGGGCTCGCCCTGGCCCACGGCGGCGGGGATTTCGGAGAGTCGCAGGACTCGCCGGTGGAGATCCTGAGCGATATGACCGGCGTCTCCGTCGACGATATTCGCAGCGCCCGGGAGGGCGGCGACTCGCTGGCCGACATTGCCGAGGCCAACGACGTCTCGACGGACGACTACGTCGCGGCGGTGATGAATGCGGCGACGACGGCGATCGATGACGCGGTCGCCGACGGCGAGCTCTCGGAAGATCGCGCCGCGGAGATCAAGGAGGGGCTGCCCGACAAAGTGACGGCCATGGTTACCAGCGAGGCCGGCTGGCACGGCCGGAGCCGCGGCTGGGCCGTCAAGCTCGACGGCAAGCCTTCCCCAATCGTCGTGCTCAGCGAGCTGTCCGGCCTATCTGTCGACGAGATCCGCGAGAGCCGGGTCGAGGGCACCTCACTCGCCGACATCGGCGAAGCCAACGGCGTGACCAAGGACGATTACGTCAACGAACTTGTCTCCCGGGCAACAGCGGCGATTGACGCGATGGTCGAGGCCGGCCGCCTGAGCAATGAGCGCGCCCAGACCATGAAGGACGGGTTGGCGGATCGCGTGGAGTCCATCGTGACCAACACCGACGAGCCGGGGCGGGGGCACGGTTGGGGCCGCGGTTTCGGCTACGGCAAATCCGGCGGCAAGCACGGCCGATGCCACTCCTCCAAATCGACACCGGCGGAAGCCAGTGCAAGCCGGCTGGCCCTGTAGCCTCCCCCAGGCGTACGGTGTGCGGGAGCCGGTCGGCGGCCGGCTCCCGCCGCCGTGATGATTCCGGGAGATTGCCCGTGAAACACCAGCGCGTCCTCGTGGTGGACGACGACTCCGACATTCGCCGCCTGGTGAGCGCCTACCTCCGCCGCGAGGGCATGGAGGTCGTCACCGCCGAGGACGGCGAGACGGCCCTGATGCACGAGGCCACGCAGCAGCCCGACATCGTGGTGCTGGACTTGATGCTGCCGGGCATCGGCGGCCTCGACGTGCTGCGCACGATCCGGGAACGCGGACCGCGGCCCGTCGTGCTGCTGACGGCGCGGGACGAGGTCACCGACCGCGTCCTGGGTCTCGAGCTGGGCGCCGACGACTACGTGACCAAGCCGTTTCACCCGCGCGAGCTGGTGGCCCGCGTCCACTCCATTCTGCGACGGGCGCAGGCGGAACCGGTCGCCGCGGCCGCGCGCGTTGGCTCGCTGGAAATCGACGGCGATCGTCGCCAGGTCCGGCGCGACGGGGAGTTGCTCTCCCTCACGCGAACGGAGTTCGACCTGCTGGCGACGCTGGCGCGCGCCGACGGCCGGGTGCTGTCGCGCGCGGACCTGCTGGACGCCGTGGCGGGCCCGGACAGCATCACGCTGGAACGGTCAATCGACAGTCACATCCGCAATCTGCGGCGCAAGGTGGAGCCTGATCCCGGCGAGCCGCGTTATGTCGTGACGGTGACCGGGGTCGGCTACCGGCTCGGCGACTCCTAGACGTGCGTCTTTCGCTGCGACTCGTGCTGGCTTTCGTCGCGGTGGCGGCGGTGGCCGTGGGCGCGGCCGCCCTGGTGGTCGGGCTGACGACGACGAGCCGGTTCGAGCGGTTTGCTTCAGAGGTTCGCCACCACGAAGCCGTCCACACGGCCGAACGACTTGCCGCGGCCTACGAGCGAACGGGCGACCTCCGGAAGGCGGCGCGCGAGGTGTTCCCGAAGGGCCAGCCGCGGGGATTGTCGCTGGCCGTGGTGGATGTCGACGGCAACCTGGTCTGGGGGCCGGGCGGCATTCGATCGCGCCTCGCCATCGCCGCCTGGCCGGCGACGCCGCTCGTCGCGGCGGGCAAGGAGGTCGGGCAGTTGCATATGCCGCAAGCGCTGGGCCCGGCGGGGCCGTTGCCCATCGGATCCGACGACCGCGGCGAGTTGGAGCGAGGCTTCGTGCGGGACACGGTGCGCTCGCTGCTCATCGGCCTGGCCATCGCCGTGGGCGTGGCGCTGGTGGTCGGGGTCGTCATCGCCGCGGGCATCACCCGACCGCTGCGGCGGCTGACCGCCGCGGCGCGTGGGGTGGCGGCGGGCGACTTGCGCGCACGCAGCGGGCTCGCGGGCCGTGACGAAATGGCCACCGTCGGCGCCGCGTTCGACGACATGGCGGCGGGGTTGCAGGCCCAGGAAGCCGCGCGCCGCAATCTGTTCGCCGACATCGCCCACGAGCTGCGCACGCCCGTGACCGTGATCGAAGGCAATCTCCAGGCCATGCTGGACGGCGTCTACGACCGCTCGGACGAGACGCTGCGGTCGACGCTGGACCGCGCCGAAGGGCTGCACCGGTTGGTGGAAGACATCCGCGACCTCTCCCTGGCCGACGTGGGCAAGCTGGACCTCTCGATCGAGCAGGTTGCCCTGGATCGCGTGCTCGACGACGCGGCCTCGGCGATGCGCAGCCAGGCGCAGGCCAAGGGCATTGCGCTGGAGTCGGCGCCTTCCCCAGGCACGGCGCTGGCCGACGAAGCGCGGCTGCGCCAGGTGCTGGCCAACCTGCTGGATAACGCGGTGCGCCACACGCCGTCGGGCGGGTCGATCGCCATCCGCTCGGGCGCCCACGACGACGAGAGACTCTGGGTCGAGGTGACGGACTCGGGCGAGGGCATCCCCGCCGAGGACCTGCCGCACATTTTCGACCGCTTCTACCGCGGCACGGACGCCTCGGGCCGCAAGACTCGCGGCAGCGGGCTCGGTCTGGCGATCGCGCGGGCGCTGATCGAAGCCATGAACGGCAGCCTGAATGCCACCAGCACGCCGGGCGAGGGATCGACGTTTCGAATTGAGCTGCCGGCGGCGGACGAGACTGGGCACACGTCCCCCTCAACCTAACCTTCTCCCACCAGGGGAGAAGGGATCGGACGCCCGCCACGCATCCTTCCGACTGCCCTAGAATGAACTCCCCGTCGATCCGCCGCAGGCACCCGTGACCGTCGAGTTTTCGCCCGCCGAAATCGATCCCAAGTGGCGCGCCCGCTGGGCCGAGCAGGACCTCTACCGCACGCCCGAGCCCTCCGACCGCCCCACGTTCTACTGCCTCGATTTCTTCCCCTATCCCTCGGGGGACGGCATCAGCGTGGGTCACCTGCGGAACTACGTGCCGACCGACGTGCTCTCGCGGGTGATGCGCATGCGCGGCTACGACGTGCTGCACCCCATGGGCTGGGACGCCTTCGGTCTACCCACCGAAAACGCGGCGATCGAGACCGGGCGCCACCCGGCCGACCTCACGCGCGAGTGGAGCGCCAACTACAAGCGGCAGCTGGACCTGGCCGGCGCGTCATTCGACTGGGCGCGGGAGATCAACTCCACGCACCCCGAGTACTACCGCTGGACCCAGTGGATGTTCCTGAAGCTCTACGAGCGCGGGCTGGCCTATCGCGCCACCGGCTTGCAGTGGTGGTGCCCGATCTGCGGCGCGCTGGCGAACGAAGAGGTCAACGCCGACGGCACGGACTGGCGCGGCCACACCGACATCACCCAGCGCGAGTTGACCCAGTGGTTCTTCAAGATCACCGACTACGCGGACCAGCTGATCGAAGACCTGGAAGGGCTGGATTGGCCCGAGGAAACGTGCAGCGCGCAGGTGAATTGGATCGGCCGGAGCGAGGGCGCCGATGTGGTATTCGTCACCGAGGCCGGCGACGAGATGCCGGTCTTCACCACCCGGCCGGACACGCTGTTCGGGGCCACCTTCATGGTGCTGGCGCCGGAGCACCCGCTGGTGGCCCGCGTCACCACGCCGGAGCGCGCCGACGAGGTGAACGCATACGTGGCCGCCGCGGCGCGCAAGGCCGAGTTGGAGCGGGTGGCGCTGGACGACGACAAGACGGGCGTGTTCACGGGCGGCTATGCGGTCAACCCGGTCAACGGCGAGCGCCTGCCCATTTGGATCGCCGACTACGTGCTGATGTCCTACGGGTCGGGCGCCATCATGGCGGTGCCGGCCCACGACCAGCGCGACTTTGACTTCGCCACGCGCTACGGCATTGAGATCCGCACCGTCATCGCCCCGCCCGACTGGGACGGCGAGCCGCTGTCCGAGGCCTTCGTGGATGAAGGTCCGATGGTCAACTCGGGCCGGTTCGACGGCTTGCCCTCCGGCGAGGGCGTCCGCGCGGTCACCGAGTGGCTGCGTGACCAGGGCACGGGCGACTTTGCCATCAACTACAAGCTGCGTGACTGGCTGATCTCGCGTCAGCGCTACTGGGGCACGCCGATTCCCATCGTGCACTGCGACCACTGCGGCGAGGTCCCCGTGCCGGAGGACGAGTTGCCGGTGCTGCTGCCGCATCTCGACCAGATCGACCCGCAGCAGTTGGGCGGGCGCTCCCCCCTGGAATCCGCCGAGGACTGGGTCAAGGTCAACTGTCCCAAATGCGGCGGCGCCGCCCGGCGAGAAACCGACACCCTGGGCGGCTTCGCCTGCTCCAGCTGGTATTTCCTGCGCTTCTGCAGTCCGGATCGGCACGACCAGGCCTTCGATCCCGACGCGATCCGGCGCTGGATGCCGGTGGACCTCTACGTCGGCGGGGCCGAGCACAGCGTCATGCACTTGCTCTACGCCCGCTTCTGGACCAAGGCCCTGCGGGACGCCGGCGTGGTGGACCTCACCGAGCCGTTCAAAGCCCTGCGGCACCAGGGCATCATGCTGGCCCAGGGCGGTTGGGTGGACGAGGCCGCCCTGCGGATCGACAGCCAGGGCGGCGCGCGCCTCGGCGCGGCCGACGGCGCCGACGCCTACGAACACCCCGAGTCGGCCCACCCGTTCCGCCGCTTTCCCCTGGAGGCTCGCTTCGAGCTGACCGGCGAGCGCGCGCAGCGCAACGGCCAGGCGCTGGTCGAGTTCCGAGTGACCCGGATGTCCAAGTCCTGGCGCAACGTCGTTTCGCCCGACGACGTTGCCGCCGCCGCGGGCGGCGACGCGCTGCGCTGCTACATCCTGTTCATCGGGCCGTTCGATCGCACGCTGCCCTGGAGCGAGCAGGGACGGGTGGGAGTGTCCCGCTGGCTGGGCCGCATCTGGAACGTGGTGCTCGACCAGCCGGTCGGAGACACGGAGCGCCGGCGCGCGGCCTACGACGACGTCGAGGTCGAGCTGCGCCGCCGCCTGCACCAGACGATCCGGCGCGTGAGCCAGGACATCGACGCGCTCAAGTTCAACACCATGATTGCCGCGCTGATGGAGTTCACGAACTTCCTGGTCGAGGTGGGTGACGAGGAGCTGCGCGCGCGGCCCATCTGGACCGAAACGATCGAGACGTTCCTGGTGCTGCTGGCGCCCAGCGCGGTCTTCATGTCCGAGGAGCTGTGGGAGCGCACCGGTCACGCCGAGAGCATCCACCTGCAATCCTGGCCCGAATGGGACCCGGAGCTGGCGGCCGACGAGACCTTCACCCTGGTGGTGCAGGTGAACGGCAAGGTCCGCGACCGCATCGAAGCGCCGGTCACCATCGACGAAGCCGGCGCCCGCGAGCTGGCGCTGGCGAGCGAGCGCGCCCAGGCCCACCTCAACGGCCGCCAGGTGCGCAAGGTCTTCTACCGCGAGGGGCGGTTGATTAACCTGGTGGTTGGGTAGGTCGACATCGGCCTGAGCCGGACGTTGGTAACGTAGGCAACCCTTCAAGTCGTGGCTCGTGGACGAGTGGGAAGGCCGGCTCGATGAAGACTAGGCTTCTGCTGATGGTGGTTTTGATCGCCCTGGCGTTCTCGTTTCAGCCGGTTGTTGCCCAGGACTGTTCATTTCAGCTGGGGTTCAAGGCGCTGCGCGATCTGATTCCGGACGTGGTTGGGGACTGCGTGGACAACGAGCGGCACGATCAAGACACCGGCGTCACGCTGCAGACCACGACCAACGGCCAGCTGATCTGGCGCAAGGCCGACAACTGGACTGGGTTTAGCGACGGCGAGCGGACCTGGATCAACGGTCCGGAGGGCTTGCAGCACCGGCTGAACACCGAGCGCTTCGATTGGGAGGCCCCCGCCGCCACTCCCACGATGACGCAGCGGCAGGCGCTGGTGATCGAGTCGCCGCTGCCGGGTGAGACGGTGGCCAGCGGGGTCGAGATTCGGGGTACGACGACCATGTTCCCGTCGGGCGACGGCCTCCGTTACCTAGTCTACGACGCGCGTGGCGGAGTGATCGGCATGGGCGCGCTCCCGGTTGAGGGGCCGACGGGCTCGCCGGGGACGTTCGCCGCGCCGGTGGAGTTCATCGCGGGCGAGGGTGGACCGGGACGAATCGAAATCGTCGACGTGGATGCGGACGACGGCTCGGCGCTGGCTCGCACCACGGTGCCGGTGGTCCTGGAGGCCACTCCGTCGATGTACAGCACTCCGCCGATGGAGGAGACGGACCGACCCACACGCGAGCTTGTGCTGGAGGCGCCGCTGAGCGGGGCGACGGTTGGGGCCGACATCGAGGTGCGCGGGCGTGTGAGGGCCATGCCGTTCGAGAAGAACCTGACCTACCGCATCTATGACGAGGCAGGAACGGTCGTCGGCGAGAGCTATATCTCCGTTGAAGGGGATCTCGACGGGCCGGGCACATTCGCGAGGTCGATCGCAGTTACGGGGGCGCCCGCGCCCGGACGCCTGCGGATCGAGGTGAGGGACGTCAGCGAGGCGGACGGGACGTTGTTTGTGAGCACCTTGGTGGAGGTGTGGTTCGCGGGCGGGTAGCGGATTGGTCGGGGCCGGTTTGAAACCTGTCCCTACGGGATTGGCCTACGGCCTGGGAGATTCGACGAACGCCGCTCCCACGCTGCACGCAGCGCGGGCCACCGGATTCTGGACCGGTCGCCCGTTCGGTTAGCTCATGGCCGGCTTTGAGACTTTCGACGGGCGTGGTTCGACAGGCTCACCACGAACGGACCTTAAGGGGCGCCCCTGCCCGGAGTTCCATCGACTGGGTCGCCCACGCTGCGCGAAGCGTGGGCCACCGGGCACCGGAACCCCTCACCCTTGCCCTCTCCCACAGGGAGAGGGAACCGGAACGTGGCCGGCTAGCCTCCGGCGACGGACGGGACGATGGAGACTTCGCCGACGCCGTCGAGGGCGGTGTCGAAGCCGTCCTTGAAGCGGATGTCGTCGCCGTCCACGTAGATGTTGACGAAGCGCCGCAGCTCGCCGTCGGCGTCGAGCAGGCGCTCGGCCATGCCCGGATAGTCGGATTCCAGCTGCTGGACCAGCGCGCCGACGGTGTCGGCCTTGATGTCCACCCGGCTCTCGCCGCCGGTGAGGCTGCGCAACGGTGTGGGGATGCGAACGGTTGGCATGCGATGCGGCTCCTTCTGTGCGCCCTGGCGATCTAGGCCGTGACGTAGACCCCGCGGTCGGCGAGGACTTGCTCGAATGAGGTGACGGTGGGCTTGACGGCAAAGCTGTCGGCGGTCTGGCTGTCGATGGCTTCCTGCGTCTTGAGACCGTTGCCGGTGATGAGGGCCACGGTGAGATCGTCGGGGCGGATGTCGCCGTTCTCGACCAGGTGCTTGAGCACGCCCACGGTGACGCCGCCAGCGGTCTCGGCGAAGACACCTTCGGTTTCGGCTAGGAGCCGGATGCCGTCCACGATCTCGGCGTCGGAGACGGCGTCGATGACGCCTTCGCACTCCTTGGCGAGCTTGAGGGCGTAGAACCCGTCGGCGGGATTGCCGATGGCGAGCGACTTGGCGATGGTCTGGGGCGTGCGTACGGCGCGATAGGTCATGCTGTCGCGGGCGAAGGCCTCGGCGACCGGGGCGCAGCCGTCGCCCTGGGCGCCGTGAATGCGCGTGTGCTGCTCGTCCAGCAGCCCCACGTCCACCAGCTCCCGCAATCCCTTGCCGATCTTGGTGTAGAGCGAGCCGGAGGCGATGGGCGCCACGATGTGGTCGGGCGCTTGCCAGCCGAGCTGCTCCACCGTCTCGAAGGCCAGGGTCTTGGACCCCTCGGCGTAGTAGGGGCGCACATTGATGTTGCAGAAGGCCCACTCGTAGAGGTCGGCGATCTCGCTGCAGAGGCGGTTGAGCTCGTCGTAGGTGCCGTCAACGGCCACGATGCGCGCGCCGTAGACCGCCGCGCCGCGCACCTTGCCCAGCTCGATGTCGGCGGGCAGGAAGACGTAGGTGTCCATGCCGTGCCGGGCGCCGGCGGCGGCGACGGCGCCGGCCAGGTTTCCGGTGGAGGCGCAGGCGAAGGTCTCGAAGCCCAGCTCGCGAGCTTTGGCCACGGCCACGGCGACGACGCGGTCCTTGAAGGAGAAGCTGGGGTTGACGGTGTCGTTCTTGATGTAGAGCCGGTTCAGTCCCAGCCGCTCGCCCAGGTTGTGGGCGCGCTGCAGCGGCGTGAGGCCCACGGGCCAGGTGGGATCCCAACCGCTCTCGACGGGCAGCAGGTCGGCGTAGCGCCAGAGGGTCTGGGGTCCGGCGGCGATGGAGTCACGCGAGACGCGGTCGCGGATGGCCTGATAGTCGAACTGCACCTCGAGCGGGCCGAAACAGAATTCGCAGACGTGAACCGCTCTCGGTTCGTAGGCGCGGCCGCACTCGCGGCATTGGAGCGCGTTGATGGTGCTCACGGAAGATCGTCCTTCAGTTGCAATGGGTCGGGGGCTAGCCCTCGGGGGATGGACTCAGACGGTGGCCGAAGCGGCCGGTCGGCCCGCGGCGCGCGCGGGCCCAACCATCGCCATGACCCGCCGACGGACGATGCGCCTGTGGCTCACCGTGAACATCCCACTTGCACGAAACCCCTCGCTGCTCCGACCAGCGAGGGGTCACGATTCCCGTGACCTCTCATCTCGCGACTTTCGCCGCCGGAGTTGGCACCTTGCGCGTGGCCGCGCAGGTTGCCAGGCTTCGCAGGGCCTGTTCCCTCCACCACTCTGGATGAGAGCCAGCCATGTGCTCGTCCATGGCCGAGGCAAGGGTATCACCCCGTCTTGGCCTCGCCAACGGGCATGCGTGCTATTCTTGGGGACGCTCACGCACGTGAGCGCATCCGCGCTGCGGTGACCCTTTTGCCATTGCCCGCCTTGGCGGCGCATCTCTTGGGTCCGAGCCGCAGACGCGCGGCACCTTAACAGGGGAAGAGTGAGCGTGAGGATTCGGGTCGCCCATGGCCTGAATCTCAGCGCGACAGTAGTCCGTGTTGATCAGGACGGCTCGATGGAGCCGCTGGGCGCTTCGGCACTCGGCGGTCACACACACTGACCAACCGCTTGGCCGCGCCGCGGTCGAGCATGAGGTTTTTTGGCGAGTTTGATCCTGGCTCAGGATGAACGCTGGCGGCGTGCTTTACCAATGTGAGTCGAACGGTACGGGTGAAGCTTCGGCTTCGCCACGACCGTGGCGTCCGGGTGCGTAACACGTAGCTAACCTACCGGCGGGTGGGGATTAACCCCGGGAAACCGGGGACAATACCGCATATGGTCGCGGGGTGATGCCCGTGGACGAAAGCTGTGTCGGGGGAACTCGATATGGCGCCTGCTGAGGGGGCTGCGGCCGATTAGCTGGTTGGTGGGGTAATGGCTCACCAAGGCGATGATCGGTAGCGGGTCTGAGAGGATGATCCGCCACACGGGGACTGAGATATGGTCCCGAGCCCTACGGGGTTTAGCATGGGGGAATCTTGCGCAATGGGCGAAAGCCTGACGCAGCGACGCCGCGTGGGGGATGAAGGCCTTCGGGTCGTAAACCCCTTTTCTGGGGGACGCAACTGACGGTACCCCAGGAATAAGCCTCGGCTAACTACGTGCCAGCAGCCGCGGTAATACGTAGGAGGCAAGCGTTATCCGGAATTACTGGGCGTAGAGCGCTCGTAGGCGGCTCGGCAGGTGCCCTGTGAAAGCCCCCGGCTCACCCGGGGAGGGTC
>DAOUKN010000186.1:0-2153 GCA_034421255.1 Chloroflexota bacterium
ACCAGGCGACCTCCAGGATCGGCACACCAAGCACAAGCATCGCCGTCGCGATCTTTGCCGGCCCGAGAATGGCGATCACGGCCAGGCTGAATCCGAGAAAGTGGGAGCCGCTGTCGCCCATGATGATGCTCGCGCGGAAGAAGTTGAGCGGCAGGAAGCCAAGCGACACGGCCGCAAGCGCCAGCGCGAGCGTCGCCACGTCGGGAAGACCCAGGCGGCTGGAAAGGATCACGAGCACCAGGGCGGCGATCGTCGACACGCCGCCCGCCAGTCCGTCCTGTCCATCCGTGAAGTTGATGGCGTTCATCATGCCGACGATCCAAAACAGGGTGAACGGCACCACGATCACGAGCGGCAGGTCGATCACGCCGCCGAGCGGGTTGCTGACCGCATCGATGCGAATGCCGCAGGCCAGCGGAATGGCCGCGGCGACAAGCTGGGCGAGGAGCTTGTCGCGGGGACGGAGCCCGCGGATGTCGTCGACGAGCATCACGCCGACGATCACCGTGGCGCCGCCGAGCAGACCGGCCAGCGCCAGGTCGTAGGGCTGGGCCACCACCAGCGCCACGACGACGAACGCGGCGTACATGGCCACCCCGCCGAGCCGCGGCACGGGCTTGGCGTGAATCCGGTCCGGCCCCGGCTGGTGCATCCACCCGCGCCGACGAGCCACCGTGCGAGTCGCCAGCGTCATGACGAGCACCAGTGGCGCGCCAATGGCCAACGCGAGCCAGTTCACGTCGATCACGAACTGCGCTCGGGCGCCACGCGGATTTGCATTGACCGATGAATCATCCGGCTCCTAAGATAGCTGCGGCTGCTGCGAGGCGGTTGATAAGACTGGCTGTGCGTCGCCAGGAGGCACGTTTTCCTTTACCCCCAGGCGTTGTTCGCGACCGACTGAAGCCCGCCCAAGCGGCGGGTATTTTATTGGCGGAAACGCCGAGGAGGAGTTCTTGGTTCACATCACCGTAGGCGCCAACGAGAGTTTCGACGCCGCGCTGCGACGCTTCAACAAGAAGGTGCAGCAGGAAGGCATTATCACGGAATCTCGACGGCGGAGCGCGTTCGACAAGCCCAGCGTGCTGCGCAAGAAGAAGGCGGCGGCCAAGCGTCGCAAGGCCCGGCGCGCGGCGCTCAAGGCGATGCAAGCGGAGAGCCAGGCGCTCTAGCGCGAATCCGCGCCGGCAGCGGCGCACTTCCACCCATCGCATGAGCTTGCTCGATCAGATCTCCGGCGACCTCACGTCCGCGCTGCGCGGCGGCGACCAGCCACGCGTACGCCTCTTGCGGACGCTCCGGTCGGCCATCGCCTACGAGGCCAAGGACAAGCGGCAGGACGCCGACGACGACCTTGTGCGCGCCGTGCTCGCGCGCGAGACTCGCCGGCGCGAAGAAGCCATCAAGCTCTATGAATCCGGCGGCCGTGCGGACAAGGCCGCCGACGAGCAGGCGGAGCTTGCGGTCATCGCCGCCTACTTGCCTCCCGTCATCGACGCCGCAGCCATCGAGGCGGCGGCGCGCGCCGTCATCAAGGACACCGGGGCATCCGGGCCGGGCGACATAGGCCGCGTGATGGGCCCCTTGATGGGCCGCCTGCGCGCGCAGGGCACCGTTGACGGCAAGGCCGTGAGCGCGACGGTTCGCGCGCTATTGACCGATTCGTGAAGCGGGCGGCGCTGACGCTCGATCTGGTCGACGCACAGGACTTGCCCGAACCATTGCGCGCTCTAGCCACGCGGGTCGCCGCGGCAGTCTCAGACGCTACTGGCTTGCAAGGCGCCGTGGCGCTGAGGATCGCCAGCGATGCCGAGATGCGGCGACTGAATCGGCAGTTTCGCAATGTCGACCAGGCCACGGACGTGCTGGCCTTCCCGCCCGATCCCTCCGGGCCCGGACCCGGCTCGCAGTCCATCGGGGACGTCGCGATTTCGTTTGAGCGCGTGCTCAGCCAGGGGCGAACGCACGGCCATGGCCCGGAGCGCGAATTCGCCTATCTCGTCACCCATGCGTTGCTCCATCTCGCCGGCTTCATGCACGACAACGCGCCTGACTATCGCCGCATGCGGTGCGCCGAGGAGGAGATCCTGGCATCAATTGGGTTGACGCGCGACCACACCGCTGCGGCGTAGATGATGCGCCGCTTCACCCGT
>DAOUKN010000187.1:0-4613 GCA_034421255.1 Chloroflexota bacterium
CGCTGTCCTTCGCCAACGCGGTTCGCTGCGGCCTGATGCGGTCGCCCTCCCGCGAGCTGGTGCGCGGCGTCTACGACGCGGCCATGAGCGTCTATCTCGACCGTTTCCTCAACGTGCCGCCTGCCCGACTGCCGGGCCTGAACGGCCAGCCGCCGACGCCGGGGTCCGAGTTGCTCCGGCAATTGCCGGACATCCTGGACCGGCGGCAGCGGGTCGATGACGCCGCGCGGCTGGTGGTCGAGTACCGGGCCGGCGACGGGGACGACGAGGATCTGCGGGCGGGCCTAGGCCGTGCGCTGCTGCGCGAGGACCGCAACTTCCACACCATCCAGGCGATCGAGGCGGCAATGCGGCAGTTCGATCTATCGACGCATTTCGACGACGCCACCTTGGCGCTGGTGGCCGGCGCGCGCTATCTCGCGGCGCACGCGCCCACGGTGCGCGCGCAGGGCCAGACGTTCCAGATCGCCCAGCGCCTGCACCGGGGCGAAGCGCTCTACGAGGAAACGCCCGCCTGACCAATTCCGGTCCGCTGGCGCGCCACCGCGATGATCCCGCCTTGTAGGGGCGCCCCTTGTGGGCGCCCGTCCGGGTCAATCCGGGCAGCCACAAGGGCTGCCCCTACACCGAAAAAGAGAGCGCCCGGTGGGCCAGGCTGCTATCGCCCAAGCAACCCCGCCCGAACGACCCCCTACGCCGCCCCGTTCGTCGGCAACTCGGCGAAGTCGAAGATTTTCAGCGCCGTCTCGCCCATGATCTTGCGCTTCGTCTCCGCCGGAAACGGCTTGATCATCACCTCACGCGGGTGGTCGAAGTCATGGTGCGGCCAGTCCGAAGCGAAGACCACGTGGTCCTGGCCATCGATCAGGTCGATCAGCGTCACCAGGTCTTGGGGCCGCTCCGGCTCCTCGACCGGCTGCGTGCAGAAGTAAAACTCGCGGATGTAGTGGCTCGGCGGCTTGGTGAGCAAGGGCGCCTGGTGCCGCAGCTCGTGATACTCCTTGTCGAGGTGCCACAGAACGTAGGGCACCCACGACACGCCGCCCTCCGTGAACACGACGTTGAGGTCCGGGAAGCGCACCGGCATGCCCGTCTCGATCATGCTGAAGATGTTGGCCATGAGCGCGAACCCATGCTCCACCGAATGACGGCCCAGTTGCGTCGCGAACTGCTCCGTGTTGAAGGGGAAGTTCGTGTGCAGGATTCCGCCGACGCTGTGCAGCATCACGGGACAGTTGGTTTCCTGGGCGGCCTCGAAGATCGGGTCGTACATCGTGTGGCCCCACAGGGGGCGAACGGCGCACGTCGGCAGGAACACGCCGACAAAGTCCTTGCGTGAGCCGTACTTGCGGATCTCGCGCGCGGCGTCCTCGGGGTCTTGCGGCGCGGCGAGGACGGTGCCGTACAGCCCCCGAGCCGGGTCCGTCCAGCGCTCGGCCAGCCAGGCGTTGAAGGCCCGGGCCACCGCCGCCGCGAAATCGGCCTGCGGCAGGACGGCCATCCGCAGCAGAAAGTCGGGGAACAGAATCCCGATGTCGATGGACATGGCGTCCAGGTCCTCGCGCATCTGGTCGGCGGTCCCCACCGTGCGGTGCGTCAGGCCGCGTCCCGGCACCGGCAGGTCGAAGGGCGTGCTCGGCGCGTAACCCGGCGCCTCCAGGTAGCGGCGCGGCACTGTGCCCAGGTGTTCCAGGGCCACCCGCCACGGCTCGTCGCAATAGGGCGCCAGCGCCTCGGGGGGATCGTTGGCATGCACGTCGCAATCGACGATGACGAGGTCGTTGACCGTAAGCGGACGTTCGCGAGGGGCCGCCATGTCTGTGCTCGTTGGGATCGCGTGAGCCCGATTCTAGCCGGGAACGATCTCTTCTGCCGTCTGCGCCCGACCAGCATCGTGGGCACGGACACTCCCGAGTTGATCGATGCTAACCCCGCGTCGCTGGCCTAGCTGGATCCCGCCGCCGACACGGTGGCGGTTGCGGGAATCGTCCGGTAGGGCGCCGTTTCCGGAATCGGCGGATCGGTCGTCAGCGTGATCGCGTTCGAGTAGCGAACCACGTGCGTCCCGCCGGCGACCCAGGCCCAGTTCTTGCCGAACGCGTTGAACGTCTGGCGCGGCGCGGCGAGCGTGAGTTGGTGGGATCCGGGGCTGAGCGTCTGCTCGTTGCCGATATGCTCGGAGAGGTAGATGCCGTCGGCGGACGTTGCCTCTTCGGTCGCAAAGGTAAGCGTCAGATCGATCGGTTCGCGCTTGCGGTTGTAGAACACGCTGGTGACGAATCCCGGTCCTGGCAGATCGATCCGGACGGGCCCGGCGTAGGCGTTGGCCGCGCGCTCGCCGCGAATGTCGGGGTGCTTCGCGCGGTCGGGATGTTGCCGGGTGACGTGCGACAGATAGCGCACTGCCACCCGCGCCCCTTGCCCCGAGCTCTGTGACAGCGGGTAGTCGATCAGCTTGTGCAGGGCAACCTCGTCCGCGCCGCCGACCAAGGCGTTGGCAATAGCCTGGATGATGAAGTGCGCCACATCCGTGTCATCAAAGAAGGCGCCGAGCCCGGGATCGTCTTGCAGCCCCATTTCCATCGCGATGAGCCGCCGACGGCCGGCCAGCGGGTCCGGTTCGCCCACCGTTTCCGAGAGACCGTCGAGCGCCGCGCGGTACTTGGCGGCCATCTCGTACACGCGCTCGGGCTCCTTGTGGAGCGTGAGGGACATGTCGTGGAACCAGAAGTTCTTGGCAACCAGGTCCTCGCGATCGGTCCGCTCGGCCAGGAATCTCACCCAGCCGTCCCAGAACTGCATCTGTCGCGGCGTGTTGTCACAGATCCGATCCAGGACGCCGAGCGATGGAAAGATCAAGCGCGCCTCGGGATCGGCGGCGATCATGGCGTCGTACGCGACCTGCACCAGGCGGTGGATCAGGCGCTCGCGCTCGGCGTCGTCGATCTCGTTCGCGGCGGCTGGCCCCGAGCCACTGGTGCGGTCCACCCAGCGCTTGTGCGGTTCTCCGCCCCAGGCATAGCCCGGCATCCGGGGGCGACAGATATCCGGCTCGTTTGCCGGGATCCAGCGCGAGATCGGGTTCAGGCCCGACGCCGACATCGCGGATGCTCCGTCGAGTGGTCGGCGGCTCTCGACCACCCCGCGTGCGAACCGGCCGAACAGGTTCGATGGATCGTCGGCCGGCAAGTCGAGCCCTCGGGACGGGTTGAACTTGGCGGGCTCGGACGGCCCGCCGCCCGCATACGCCGGCGTGAACTGGAGCAGCCCGACGATCTCCCGGGAGACGCGGAAGTTTCGGTCCGTGGCGGTTGTCGGCAGCGCGGCGTCGCTGTAGGCGTCCATGCTGCTCCAGATGAACTGCTCGCGGTCCCACCAGAGCCCAAGGCGGTTCATGTGGGCGATGCCGGCGGCGACGCCCTGCTCGCTGGCCAGGGTGCAGCCGAATCCACGGTCGATTCCCTTGTCCGTGCCCGGCAGGTCGTCGGAGATGCTGGCTGCCTCGTCGGCAAGCGCGAACTCCTCCAGGGCGACGGCGGTGGTCGGCAGGCGGCTGGGGTGGCCCTGAAAATATCTCTTGTAGTTTTGCCCCATGACGCCAAGGCGGACAGTCCCGCCCACGTTTTCGAGGCCAAGATTGGCAAAGAGGTTTCGAACCTTGCCGGCAAGGCTGCGTGGCCGGGACCGCGCGTTACCCGCCTGGAGGGCCGGATTGGCGGTGATGAAGGCCGCAATCGTGGGATCAACCGCCGTCACGTGGCTGTATTGGGGCCAGCCGTCGAACTCGAGCTTCGTCACGTTGGAGAAGCTGCGCGACACCGACGGCCCGGACACGATGCGATCGACGATCGGCGCCAGGCGCGCTGCGCCGCCGGCCCGCGGCTGGAGGAACATGGCGCAGGCGAAAAGCTGATACCAGTTGTCGGCGTCGTGCCACACGCGGCTGATCGGCGGGCCGTACCACGCGTGGCCGCCGGCCGCGTCGTAGAGCGACCAGAACTTCGGACCGGCAGGGTCGTCGCGGACGTAGTAGCCCGACAGGCTCCCGTCGACTTTGAAGAACGCTCCGTCCACAGTCTCGATCGCGTCTGGCGGAAGCAGCTGTTCAGCACCGAGCGCAGGCGGCGACGTCGTGACGCGGGCGATTCCCCCGGCGGCAAGCGCTGCCATGACGGCGAGAAACCGACGCCGGCTCAGGACGGCCTCGCGACTTGGCACTTTGGTCGTTGCTCCGATGCTCTGGCGGAACCGCAAACGGCGGGGGCGGTTCCGCACCCTACTAGAGCCTTGGAGTTCGCGTGCCCGCGCCCGCCGGCTCCAGGCGTGCGGCCTTCGGGATTGCCCCTAGGAGGCGACGCCCGATGCGTCCGCCTCAGCCGAGTCCGGCGACTTCAAGCGCACGGGCCACCAGTTCCAGCGGCGCAACAGGATCACCAGGCTCGGCACGAACAGGGCGCGCACGACAAACGTATCGAGCAGCACGCCCAGCATGACGGCGAACCCAAGCTGGAAGATGTCGCGCAAGGGCAGCGTGGCGAGAACCGAGAAGGTGCCGGCCAGGATCAGACCCGCCGAGGTGATGACGCCCCCGGTTCGCGACACGGCCAGGCGCG
>DAOUKN010000188.1:0-5068 GCA_034421255.1 Chloroflexota bacterium
GCGTGCACAGCGTGTGCTGCTACGCAGTGGCCCAACCGGTCTAACGGCGGTTCGGGTGCCGACAATACCCCTTAGCGAATTCGCATGTCAACGGGTCAGGACGCCGCCACAGATTCCGGCATGTCCCGCGCCTCGGCCCTGCGACTCAACCACCAACGGGCACTCGCGCCGCCGCGCCTGGACGAGTAGCATGCCGCGGTACCGCCTGCCCCCACATTGTGGCCTGCCACATGTCTGAGCCAGCCTTCGTCAGCATTCCCGACCATCCGTTTCCCGTCGGCACGGAGCACTACCGCGGACCGATTCCCAAGCTCGACGTGTGGGACGGCGACTACGCGCGCATCCGGGCGTCCGGCATGCGCATCGTGCGCAGCCACTCCTATTGGAACCACATGGAGCCCCGACCGGGCCAGTACGAGCTGGATGACTTCGACCTCATGTTCGACCTGGGGGAGAAGCACGGGCTCTACGTCTGGCTCGACATCATGCTGGGCACCCACGGCGCGTGCCCCGAGTGGCTGACCCGCGAACACCCGGACATGCGAGTGGTCAACTATCTGGGGCAGACGGTGTCGTCGCATGCGAGCGGGGCCTATCCGCAGGGCGGCGTGATTCACTGCTACGACCATCCGGCCTGGCGCGAATACGGCGGCGGCCTGCTGCGGCACGTCGTCAATAGATATAAGGACCGGCCGAGCCTGCTGATCTGGGGGCTCTGGGACGGCGTCAATTACTCCGCGGCCTGGAGCCCGCAGGGCGGCGGCTACCCGTGCTACTGCGCGCACACCCTCGCCAAATACAAGGCCTGGCTGCGCGAGCGATACACCTTGGACGAGTTGAATGACCGCTTTCTGCGCCGCTATCGGCGCTGGGAAGACGTCGAGCCCCCGCGCTCCCACAACAACGTCGTCGAGATGCTGGTCTACCGCAAATTCCACTACGAAAATCTGGCCGGCCACCTGAAGTGGATGATGGACACGGCGAACGCCATCGATCCCCACCACGAGAAGCGGGCGCACGGGGCGTGGTTCCCGCGTCCGTGGGATGAGATCTGCGCTCCCTACGCGGACAGCTGGGGCATGTCCATGCCGTCCAACAATCTGCTCACGTCGGACGACCCGTACAAGATCGCCGAACGAGCCTTCGCGTTCGATTGGTCGCGCAGCGTCGGTAAGAACGGTCGCTGGTGGAACGAGGAGATCTACGCCGGGATGTCGCCGGGCGGGGTGACCTGGACCAAGCAATCCGACCCGCAGGAGACGACCACGCTCCTCTGGATGACCCTGGCCCACGGCGCCGCCGGCGCAATGTTCTGGCAATACCGCCCCGAATACCTGAGCTTCGAGTCGCCCGGGTACAGCCTGACGGCGCTGGACGGCCGCGACACGCCGCGGCTGACCTCCGCCGAGGAGGCCATCGGTCAGATCCAGGGTCTCCGGGAGCACCTGCCGCTGGAGTGTCCGCCGGCCGACGTGGCCGTGGTCTACCACCCGGAGTCGCAGGAGCTGTTCAACTACAACGAGGAAGGCGACCGGTTCACGGCCGACGTGCGCGGCACGTATCGCACCTTGTGGGCCAACGGCATCCCGGCCGACGTGCTCTCCCCGAACATGGACTGGTCCGGCTACAAGCTGGTGATCATGCCCAACGCGGCGCTCATGACCGACGCGCTGCAGCGCCGGATCGAGGAGACGCTCGAAAGCTCGCCCGAGACCCGGATCGTCGCCGAGGGCAGTTTCGGCATGTACTCTGCGGACGGCCAATCGAGCTACGCGCCCCCGGAGGGGTTCGCCGAACGATTCGGCGTGCGCGTGGCCGACTTTTCCGGAGTAACCGAATTCGACATCCGCGAAGGCCGCAATCAACTGACGACGGCCTACGGCGATCTTTCGATCACGAGCGAGTGCGGCTATGCCGTGCTGGAGCCGCTCGGCACGACCAACGCCGTGGCGACGCTCGACGGGGCGACGGTGGCGGTGCAGACGGAAGACGAGCGATTCACCTGGTTCGGCCTCACCATGTCGGCCGGCTTTGGCGACGTGGGCGTGCCGGAAGTGGTGCTGGGACTGGCGCGGGACGCCGGCGTGACCGCGCCGATCGAGGTCGCGGGCGATCGGGTGGTACCAGTGGTGCGGCGTTCGCGTCTCGGAGGACGGCTGCTCTTCGTGTTCAACGTCGAGCGCACGGCGGCCCGGTGTCGGCTACGTCTGCGCGAAACCGCCGCGGCGGCCCGCGATCTGCTCACGCACACGGACCTTGCGGTGACCGACGGCTCGTTCGAGTTGGAGATCGAGCCGTGGGGCCGCGCGGTCATTCATCTTCCGGATCCCGCGTGACGCAGTCAGTGAATCTGCCCGACATGACCTGCCGGGCCGTCGGCTAGCGCGACCTCCTGATGGCTGCACCTCGACGACGCCCCGTCTGGTCACGGCTCCGCGAAGGCAGCGGCGGCACGGTCACGTGCCTGGCGGCCGCGCCGATCGGCTCGGGGTCGTCGGCCGTGCTTGCGGGGACGCTGAGCGGGCTATTCCTGTCACCCGACGGTGGACAGCGCTGGGTGCGCGCGGCCGGCGGCATCGGCGCGCCCTACGTGCAATCCGCGGCGGTTTCACCGACGTTTGCCACGGACCACACGCTGTTGGTTGGCACCGTCGACGCGTCGGCATTTGTCTCCATCGACGGTGGGGCGACCTGGCGCGACACGTTCTTCTGGGGCGCCACGGCCAGCGTCACGTCGGCCGCATTCTCGCCGCAGTACGCCCAGGACCGGCTGGCGATCGTGGGCACGGCGGACAGCGGCGTATACGTGTCCGCCAACCTCGGTCGAACATGGAATGCGCAAAACGACGGCCTGGACGACCAGCAGGTCCTCGCCGTGGCCGTGTCGCCGGGCCCCCCGCACCAGGAGCGCGTGCTGGCCGGCACCGAGAGCGGTCTGTACATGCGCGCCCGAGGCGCGAGCGCCTGGCAACTGGCCGACAATTGCGCCAAGGGCTATCCCATTCAGGCGCTCGAGTTCGTGGCGCATCCGGATGCCTACACGGCCTATGCCGCCACCGAGGGCGCCGGCCTCTACCGCACCACGACCAACGGGCTCACCTGGCAGCAGGTGCCCGAGGTCGGCGCCGCGACGACAGTGAACGCGCTGGCGATCTCTCCCAACTACGGCCAGGACGGTATGGTCTTCATCGCAACCGCCGAACGCGGCTTGCTGCGGACGAGCGACCGGGGCGAGACCTGGGAGCAAGTCGGCGACATTGACGGCCGCGCGATCCTGACCCTGACCTTGGCTGAGACCGGCACCGGCTGGTCACTGCTCGCCGGCCTTTACGAAGGCGGCGTCTGGCGATCCGACGACCATGGCGAGACGTGGCGGCGCAGTGACGATGGCCTTGCCAGCCGTCCGCTGCTTTCGCTGGCCGCGTCCCCGGCCTTCGCGGACGACGGCACTCTCATCGCCGGCACCGCCGACGAAGGGTTGTTGTGCTCGCACGACGCCGGTCGCACGTGGTCGCCACCGGCTGCCGCGCCCGACGAGCCCACGATTCCCGCCCTGGCCATGTCGCCGGAATTTGGAGACGACAAGCGTGTGCTCGCCATCGCCGGGGCGGACGTTCAGCAAAGCACCGACGGCGGCAAGCACTGGGACGAGCTGACCGGTCTGCCCGAGAACCTTTCCCCCGCGAGCCTGACGATCGGGGCCGGGGGGCGTCTCGCCGTCGGCGGCGCGGCCGGCGAGCTACAGCTTTCCGACGACGGCGGATCGACCTGGCGCCAGGTCGCCGAGCGGTTTGGCAACGGACGCCTGGTGGGAATCGCGTTTTCGCCGCGGGTGGCCAACGACGGGACAATCTTCGTCACCTCCATTGCCGACGGGCGCATTCGCCTCTACCACACGCGCGACGCCGGGGTGACCTGGGTGCGGGTATTCGAGCAGGGCGCGCGCGGGCAATTGGCTCCGATCGCCGTGCCATCCAACTACCGCGACGCCAAGGCGTTCGTAGGTGTGGTTGCCGGGCGCGATGTCTTCACGCCCAACGGCCCACGCATGGCGTCTTGGGTCGAAGGCCGGGTGAGCGTGGATCGACAAGCCGCGGTCACGAGCCTGGTGGTTTCGCCAAACTTCGGGCGCACGGGCCGGTTCTACGCCGGCACGGGCCTGGGGCTGTTTCACTCGCGCGATCGTGGACACACCTGGAGCCCCGCCGGCGGCCGCAACGCTCCCGCGAACGTGACCTGCGTCACCGCGGCCATCGAAGCCTCGGGCGCCGAGGCGGTATTCGCAGGCACGCTGGACGGGGACGTCTGGCGCCGAGGTCCGCGCGAGACCAACGACTAACGCGGTCGGCGCACCCTAACCGGGCGTGTCGTAGGAGAAGTCCCAGTCTCCAAGCGTCGTGAGCGTGCGCTGCGGCGCTGAAAGATCCGGTTGCCCGGCTTGGTGCCACGCCTCGATGTTCTCGCGATGCCCCAGCGAACGCAGTCCCTTAAAGGAATCGTGCGCCGTGGTGCAGTCCCAGAAGAACAGCCGCTCGACGCCCGTGCGATAGATGCGGGCGGCTGCGTGCTGGTACTCCTCCGGGGTCATGGACCGCGGCAAGACGCTGGCGGCCAGGGTGACCGGCGTATCCCGGACGAGGTCGAGGAAGAACTCCAGCTGGCGCTCGGGTTCGTCCCAGGCGGGCACCCGGCTGTTGAGCTCCGGCGCCGACGTGTAGGGAATGATCGTGTCGATCAATCCTTCCGCCACCCAGGCGCGCAGGTCCAGCGCCCGGTGCAAGTTCTCGGCCTCGTCCTTCATGACGATGGCCGAGACGTGGATCGGCTTGTCCCGCCCAGTGGCCGCCGCCACTTCCGCCAGCCCCGCCCGCAGCTCGCGCATGAAATCGGTCATCACGCCCGCCCTGAACCGCAGCCAGTCCGGATCGTGCTCGTCGAGCTGGTGAGGATCCTGGCCGGATGCGGCCTTGAACGCCTCGACGATATGGGGCTCGTACTCGGTGAACGGCGGGCGGCGGTTGTAGAGCAAGCACACGCCGTCCACGCCCTTTTCGGCCATTTCGCGCAA
>DAOUKN010000189.1:0-8741 GCA_034421255.1 Chloroflexota bacterium
CGCGCCTGCGGGTAGATCTGGTCGAGACCGCCGTCCGCAGCGGCCTGCGCCTGGCGGTTTGGGGCCGGGGGTGGGAGAAGCTCGACGCCAACTCGCCGGCGCGGCAGCGGCACGAAGGACTGACGCTGCTGCCCGCCGCGGCCGTGGCGCGAACCTACCGCCGCGCCAAGATCGCGCTCAACGCGCACCATGCCCAAATGCGCGAGGGCGTGAACATGCGCACGTTTGAGATTCCGGCCGCCGGCGCCTTCCAACTCTGCGATGCGAAGGCGCGGCTGGGCGAGCTGCTCGAGATCGGTCGAGAAGTCGGCGTCTACGAGGGCGTCGACGACCTAGTCGACGTTTTGCATCGCTACGCGAGCGACGATGCGGCCCGGGCGCGGATCGCCAAGGCCGGGCGGCGGCGCGTTCTGCGCGACCACACCTACACCGTGCGCATGGCGCAACTCGTCGCGCGATCGCATGGCGAACCGGCCGCCTAGCGTGCCCACCGGCTCACCGTTGCCCACGGCCCTCGCGGGACGCTCCGACCGCGAGCTCTTGCGGCTGGCAATCGAGGCGCACCTGCACCAACCGGCAATCGCGCTCTGGCGCGCCACCGAGTTCGCCATGTTGCGCGAGGTGGCGTTTGGCGCGCCGGTGCTCGACCTGGGCTGCGGCGGCGGCACGGTGGCCGGAGTGGTGCTTCACGATCACTGGCCGTGCGACGGCCTCGAATTGCTCGCCAGCGAGGCGCGCGCCGCCCGCGCCCTGGGCATCTACCGCGGCGTGATTCGGTCGGACGCGACGCGGGCGCCGCTGGCCGCGGGCGCCTATGCCACGGTGTTCAGCCAAAGCGTGCTGGAGCACATTCCGGAAGACCGGGCCGCGGTGCGCGAGGCGGCGCGCGCGCTTGCGCCGGGCGGCCGGCTGGTGTTCACCGTCCCGTCGCCGGCCTTCGCGGACCGGATTCGCCGTGGGCCCGGCGGCGAGGCTGCCCTGCAAGCGACGAACGACCGATTGGGCCACTTTCACTACCGCTCGCTCGATGAATGGGCCGCGCTGCTGGACGCCTGCGGCCTCGGCATCGTCGACACCGGCGGGCACCTGCCCGCTCGCACGCAACACGCCTGGCAGCGCCTAGACGCGCTGATGACGCATCGGCTGGGCCGGCGCCGCATCCTGGATATCTTTCGGGCGCTGCACCGCCGCCGGCTCGTCCCGCGCGGCGCGTGGATTGCCGCGTGGACCGCCGTGCTCTGGCGCCCCTTCCGGCGGCCGGTTGACGATCCCGGCGGTTATCTGATCGTGGCCCAAGCGCCCGACGACCCCGCGGCGTCCTAGCATGCCGGCACGTGACCGTCCGCGCGTGCTCCACCTGTCCCCGACGTGGTTCGGAGAGATCTCCGTCATCGGCGGAGGCGAACGCTTTCCCCTGGAGCTCGCGCGCGCCATGCGGGAACGCGTGCCGACCCGGCTCGTGGCCTTTGGTGGGCCGCCAACGACCGCCGACGCCACCGGGTTTCCCATCGAAGTGGCCCGTACCTGGCGCCACCTGCGGGGCCGCCCGTATGATGCCATCGGTCCGGGCTTCATTCCCGCCCTCTGCTGGGCCGATGTGATCCACTGTCACCAGGCGCGCACCGGGCTGACGGCGCTGGCGACGTTGCTGGCGCGCCCGCTCGGCAAGCGCGTGTTCGTCACGTATCACGGAGGCGGCGGCGTCGGATGGTTGCGTCGCGCTCGCCTCGGGCGCTGGGTCCACGCCCACCTGGCGCAGAGCCGGTTTGTGGTGGACACGCTGCCCTACATGGGCCAGCGCACGGCGATCATCCACGGCGGGGTCGACCCACAGGTGTTCGCGCCGTCGGAGGCCAAGGCTCGCGGCGAAGTGGTGTTCGTGGGCCGCCTGCTGCCGCACAAGGGGATCGAGCACGCCATTCGCGCGCTGCCCGACGACGCCAAACTCGCCGTGTACGGTCGGCCCGCCGACCCCGACTACGTCGCGTTCCTGCGGCGCGAAGCCGAGGGCCGCGCCGTCACGTTCCATGAAAACGCCGACGACCGTGAGCTCGTGCAGGCGCTCAGCCGCGCCTGCGTGGCGGTGATGCCCTCGGTGTTCGAGGACTTTCGCGGCCACCGCCAGCAGCATCCCGAGCTGCTCGGGCTGGCCGCGCTGGAGGCCATGGCCTGCGGCACGGCCGTGGTTGTCTCGCAGGCGGGCGGGATTCCCGAGGTCGTCGATCCGTCCTACGGCGCCGTGGCGCCTCCGGGCGATTCGGCGGCGCTTCGCGCGGCGCTGGCGCCGTTCACGTCCGATCCCGAACATGCCGCACGCTGCGGCGCGCTCGCCCGCGAGCGGGCGCTGCGCGAATTCACCTGGAGCGCCGTCGCGGACCGGTGCCTGGCGGCGTACGGGTACGGTCCGGTCCCCTCGCCAACGAATGAGTCCATCGAATAAGCGGGCGACGGCGGTTCGCGAACCGCCCCTACACGACTGTTTTGAGGTTCAGTGACGGGTGGATTCCCGCCTTCGCGGGAATGACGGTAGGGGTTGTGGGAAAGGCGGAGAGGGTTGGATCGCCCTCGGCCTGACCCCCTCCCCAGCCCTCCCCCTTCCAGGTGGAGGGAGTCCGGATTCCCGACCCAAATCGCTTACGGGGCAATCGGATCGGGGTCAATCCAGGGCCTATCTCGGACCTCTCCTAGATGTCGGCCACCGCGCCGTCGGCGTATGTGTCGGACCCGAAGCCCAGCTCGTGCGGCGGGTTCGCGGCGATGAAGGCCTCATCCAACTCAACGCCAAGCCCCGGCGCCTCCGGCAGGGCGAAATGCCCGTCGGCGAAGGCCAGGGGCTCCTGCAAGACGCTCTCGAAATAGGGCGGCTTGCGCGCATATTCGAGGATCAGGAAGTTTGGCGTCGCACCCGCCAGCTGAATGTTCGCCGCCGTCGCCACCGGGCCGTTGGGGTTGTGGGGCGCTATGGAGATGTAGTGCGTTTCGGCGTGGGCGGCGATGCGGCGCAACTCGGAGATGCCCCCCGAGTAGCAGATGTCGGGCTGGATCACGTGCACCGCGCGCGATTCGATCAGCTCGCGGAAGCCCCAGCGGGTGTAGAGCCGCTCGCCGGTTGCGCAAGGCACCTCGGGCACCGCCGCCGTCACCTGCGCGTAGGCCGGCACGTTGTCCGGGGGGATCAGCTCCTCCGCGAACAGCAGGTCGTGATCGCGGACACCGTGCAAGAAGCGGGCGGCCGCCGCCGGGGAGAGTCGCCCGTGGAAATCGATCATCAGATCGAGCTCGGGACCCGCCGCGGCCCGGACGGCCGCCACCAACTCCACGGCGGCCTTGGCCAGGGCGAACTCGTTGAAGCCGCCTTCGAGGTGCGGCGGCGCGATCTTGAACGCCGTGAAGCCTTGTCGCTGGGCGTCCAGCACCTGGTCGATCTCCGAGCCCGCCAGGTCGGCCCGGGCGTAGGCGCGGACCCGATCGCGCAGCGGACCGCCGAGCATGCGGTACACGGGAAGCCCGGCGGCTTTGCCCGCGATGTCCCACAGCGCCATGTCGATGCCGCTGATCGCGGCGTTGAGGATCGGCCCGCCGCGAAAGAACGGGCGGCGATACATCTGCTGCCACAGGTACTCGACGCGGGTGGGGTCCTGCCCGACCAGAAATGAGCCGAAGCGCTCCACCACTTCCGCCACGGCCTGATTCACCTTGAACAGGCTGCACTCGCCGATGCCGTGGATGCCGCTGTCGGTCTCGATCCGCACGAAGGTCCACACCCGGTTGAGGCGTGCCCCGGGAGCGGCCGGCGCGCCGCAGTGCATGGTCTGAACGTCAGTGATTCGCATGGGTCTGGCTCGCGGATACCGCCCCCGAAGCCTAGCGCACGGTCGGCGGACTACTCCGAGTCGGCCCGCGCCGGAGCGGCCATGAGGGGCATGTCGACCGAGTCCGGACGAGCCAGCCGCAGGAAGAAGTGCCCCAGGCCGGCCGATCCCATCATGAAGTCGGGGCTGTAGTTGCCCGGCTCGTCGCCGCGCCAGCGGGCGCCGTCCGGACCCTCCTCGCGGTAGGCCGCCGCCGCATCGCCGAACTCCACCGCTCGCTCGAGCCACAGGTCGTCGCCGAGGACGCGCCAAAGCTCCAGGAACAGTTCGGCGTTCCCGGCCAGTCCGTGGCACTGGCTGGGATTGGCTCGAATGTCTCCGGCGGCGTAGGTCGACTCGGCGGCGCGCAGCGCCAGGTCCTTGAGCTCGTCGTCGCCGAGCGCCGCACGGGCTCGGACCGCGAACAGCCCGATGCCGGGCGCCCCGTGGCACCACTGCACGCTCACCGGACGCTCGTCACCCGGCCAGCGCCGCCACGCCGGACCGGGTTCCGCGTGTCGGTCGATCCAGCGCGCCGCCCCCAGCACCGCCTCCGGGAGCCGCGGGTCGTTGGAATAGCGCGACAGCTCCGCCAGGAAACAGGCAATACCCGCCGTCCCATGCGCGAAGCCAATGCCATCAAAGGTCCCCGAGCGGCGACGCCAGGGCCAGTACCAGCCGCCATCGTCGATGCAGGCGCGTTGCAGCAGGTGCTCACCCGCCTCCACCGCCAGGTCCAGCGCGCCGGCGTCGCCCGTGACCTGGTGCACGCGCAAGAGGAAGGTCCCCGTGCCCGACGCCCCCTCCAGCGGATCCTCTTCCTTATGCGCGATGCCGCGCAGTGCCTTGACCCGCGTGCGGACCAGGTTCAGCCAGCGCTCGCGTCCGGTGCATTCGTAGAGGTGCAGGAAGGTCATGCCGTCGCCCGCCACGCCGAAATACAGGCCGGGGTCGCGGTCCGGCGCCGTGAGCGAGCGGCGCGTCTGCGCCTCGATCCACAGCGCCCCGCTCTCAGCCACGTCGCGGAAGCGAGTCTCTCCCGTCGCGGCGAAAAGACTCGCGAGGAGGATGACCGGACCGGCGGAGCCCGCGAACACGTCGGTGCCGTAGGCGTCCTCGCCAAAGTAGGTGCGCGTGCGCCAGCGCGATCCGGCGACATCCGGCTCGGCCGCGGCCGAGATGAGCCGCCCAACGTCGATCGCCAGGTCCAAGAACTGCTCGGTGTCCGGCATGTCGGCTCCTGCGAGGTCACTGCGCTTGCCGCCAAGCCTACTCGGCGCACGCGACAAACCCCGCGGGCGGCGCGTACGCTGCCCACGTCAGACGTGCAGCAAAGCCCGTCCCATGGCTGAGCCCAACTCCGGGTCAAACGGCTCCCAGCATCCCGGCCTGTCCAACCTGATGGTCGACTTCAATCAGATGCAGGCCTTCATGGAGGACCCGCTGGTCATCGTGGAAGGCTCCGGGGTGCGGCTGACGGACGTGGAGGGCCGGTCCTACATCGACGGGATCGCCGGCATTGCCGCGATGCAGTTCGGCCATGGCAACCGCCCGATCATCGAGGCCATGCAGGCGCAGCTCGAGCGCGTCGCGTTGACCCTGCCCATCTACGCCACGAACCAGCCCGCGATGGAGCTTGCCGATCGCCTCATCGACGTCTTCCCGCCGGAGTTCACCACGGTCAAGTTCGTCAGCGGCGGCTCCGAGGCCAACGAGACCGCCATGAAGATGGCGCGGCAGTACCACAAGCAGATCGGCAATCCGGGCAAGTACAAAGTCATCTCACGCTATTCGAGCTACCACGGGGCGACCCTGGGCGCCCTTTCCGCCACCGGCGGGGCTGCGCGCAAGTCAAAGTACGAGCCACTTCCGACGGGATTTCTCAAGGTCCACCCGCCCGACTGCTACCACTGCCCCTTCAAGCTCACCTATCCCGAGTGCGGGGTGCTGTGCGCGGAGATCGTCGACGACGTGATTCGCAGCGAAGGCCCCGAAACCGTGGCCGCGTTCATCGCGGAGCCCGTGATCATGTCCGCGGAAGCCTTCGTCGTGCCGCCGCCCGAGTACTTCAAGATCCTGCGCGAGATCTGCGACCGGCATGACGTGGTCCTGATCTACGACGAAATCATCACCGGCTTCGGCCGGCTGGGTGAGCTGTTCGGCGCGGACGTCTACGGGGCCTATCCCGACATCATGACGGTGGGCAAGGGCATCAGCGGCGGCTATGCGCCGTTGGCGGCGGCGATCATTCGCGGCAGCATTTCCGAGACTTTCCTCGGCGAGCGGGACGCCGGGGTGCACTTCAACGCCGGTCATACGTACTCCGGCAACCCGGTCGCGTGCGCCGCCGGGCTCGCCGCACTCCAGCAGATCACCGGCGGCGAGGTCCTGGACAACTGCCGCCGCCAGAGCAAGCGCCTGCGCGGACACCTGGAGGAAATGGCCGACCGCTACGAGGTCGTCGGGCGCGTCGACGGCCACGGCCTACTCCTGGGCGCGGAATTCGTGGCCGACCGTTCCACCCGTGCCAGCTTTCCCAATAATCGTCCGTTCGGACGCGCGGTCGGGGCCGAGGCGCGCCGCCGCGGCCTGATCGGCCGAGCCGGCGACCACGTCTGGGTGTTCGCTCCGCCGCTCACGTCCACGGACGAGGAGATCGACGAGATGGCGGCCATCCTCGACGCCTCGATCGCCGAGACGCTCGAGACCTACGAATGGCCCGCCTGACGCAACAGGCCTTCGACGACCGGGTGGCCGGATATGTCGACTCGCCGTGCCATCGATCCGGGCCGAGCCTGCCGCTGGTGCTCGAACTGGCCGAAGTGTCGCCCGGCTGCCTGGTGCTGGATGTCGGCACCGGCACGGGATTCACGGCGCATGCCCTCGTGGAGCGCGGCGCCTGCGTGGACGCCCTCGACGTGTCGCGGCCGATGCTGCGTCATACGCGGGCGGCCGCCCCGGCGCCATTGCGCGCGGTGCGCGCCGCCGCCGGGAGCATTCCCGCGCGCGGCGGCAGCTACGACGTGGTCACGTGCCGCCACGCGTTGCATCACTTCGGCGACCCCGCCGACGCCATCGGCGAGATGGCCCGCGTCCTGCGCCCCGGCGGGCGGGTGGTCATCGCCGACACGCAGAGTCCCGACGATCCCTGGGTGGCGTCCGAAATGCACGACATCGAGACGATTCGCGACCCGTCGCACGTGCGCAATCTGTCCGCCGCGGAGTTCCCGCGCTACCTCCGCGCCGCCGGGCTGGTGGTGGCCGCGGACCGTGAGTGCCGTTCGCCCATGGACTTCGACCAGTGGGTAGCCCGCTCGGGCGGAACGACCCCAATGGCCGACGAGCTATGGCGGCGGATGTCGGAGCCGAGCGTGGCCGCGGCCTTCGACGCTCACCTGGAGGCGGGCGTGCGCCGCTTCGCGTGGCCGGTGCGCGTGATCGCGGCCGTGCGGCCCGCCGCTAGCTCGACCTAGTACGCCCCCCGCCCGCGCGCCACCACCCAGACGGTGCGGGCGAGGATGGAGATGTCCAGCAGCGGCGAGTAGTTCTGGATGTAGAACAGGTCGTATTCCACGTTTTCGACCAGCGGCAGATCGCCGCGGCCGTTGACCTGCCACCAGCCGGTGATCCCCGGGAGCACCGAGAGCCGCTGCCGCTGCCAGGATTCGTATTGGTCCACCACCCAGGGCAGCTCGGGCCGCGGCCCGACCAGGCTCATCTCGCCGCGCAGCACGTTCCAGAGCTGGGGCAACTCATCCAGACTGGCGCGGCGGAGCAGGCGACCGACCCTGGTGACCCGCATGTCGTTGGCCGGCTTATAAATGTCTTCGAGCCGCTGTCCGCTTTGCCGGGCGGCCTCGATTTGGGCCTCGGCGTTCGCGACCATGGTGCGGAACTTGTACATCGTGAAGAGGCGGCCGTTCTCGCCCACCCGGCGCTGGGCGAAGATCACGGGGCGCCCGGTTTCCAGCCAGACGGCCAGGGCGGAAAACGCCATCACCGGCGCCATCACCACCAGCGTCAGGAGCCCGAGCACCAGGTCGAATGCCCGTTTGACCACCCGATCGAAGCCCGTGATCTCGGGCGCGCGCACGCTGATCATCGGAATGCCCCAGGTGTCCTCGGCCATCGTGCGACCGGGCATCAGGTCGAAGACGTCGGGCACCAGGCGGATGCGCACGTCGGCCCGCTCCAGCGCCAGCACCGACTCTCGCAGCCGGCTGTGGGCGTGCAGCGGCAGCGCGATGATCACGTCGTCGGGCCCATGCCGTTCCACGAGCGCCGGCAGCTCCTCCACCAGTCCCAGCACCGGTCGCCCATTCAGCGTCGTGCCCTGCTTTTGCGCGTCGTCGTCGGCGAATCCCAGCACCTCGTAGCCCGACCACGGCCGGTCGATGATGAGCCGGGACACGCGGTCGCCGACGGGACCGGCGCCGGCGATCAGCACCAGCCGCCGAGTCGCGACGGAGAGGTGCCGTGCGCGCAGCGCCAGGTTGAGCAGCCAGCGGAAGTTGATGAGGATCGCCAGGTCGAGCACCACGAAGTACACGAACAGCAATCGGGAAAGGAACTGGACCTGAAGCACGAAGAACGCCGCAAAGAGCGCGCCCGTGGCCAGCAGCACCGCGAAGACGATCACGCGCGCTTCGAGCACCACGCGCATCACGCGCCGGTGGTCGTAGACCTTGGCGAAGCGCAGGAAGAACGCCCAGGTGATCGCGACGATGACGTATTCGCGCGCGCCGAGCCAGTCCAGGTGCTCGGCGGGGCCGAAGCCAAACGGCAGCGCGTGCCGCAGCGCGTCCGCCGCCAGCAGCGCCAGCATGGTCAACAGCACGTCGGCGATCCCGAGGAATCTGCCGACGGCGCGAGTTCGACTTAGCACGTCAG
>DAOUKN010000190.1:0-4980 GCA_034421255.1 Chloroflexota bacterium
AAGGGCTTCCGTCGCGTCTTCTCGCGCTTCGACAAGCTCGACGCGCTCTTCCTGGGCTTCATCCTCTTCGCGCTCATCGTCGATGCGCTACGTTAGTGTGAACACGCCCTAGCGCAATTTCGTATCTCGGCGCGGCGCGTGCGAGAATCTCTAACCACTTCGGCTCGGCAGAGCCCATCGTCCGAACGCCCGTGCTTCGCCGGCGAGCAGTCCCAGCCGGCGGATCCGCCGCAGCGGGCGCGGCGCCGAATGCCATGACTGTCGAAACTCCCTCCATCGAGGACACCTACCGCGACCTTCGGTCCAAGCTTGCCGACGTGGTGCCCGAGCCGGAGCTGGCGATCAAGGCCGAGTTGGCCTACCGCATCAATCGACTCAAGCGCGAGCGCGGCGCCGTGATCCTGGGTCACAACTACATGGAGCCGGCGCTGTTCCACTCGGTGTGCGACTACACCGGGGACTCGCTGGAGCTCAGCCGCATCGCCGCCACCACCGAAGCCGATCCCATCGTCTTTTGCGGCGTCCGGTTCATGGCCGAGACGGCCAAGATTCTGAACCCCGATCGCACGGTGCTGCTCCCGGCTCAACGCGCCGGATGCTCGCTGGCGGCCTCCATCACGGCGGCGGACGTGCGCGAGCTGCGCCGCCGCTATCCGGGCACGCCGGTGGTGACTTACGTGAACACCTACGCCGACGTGAAGGCGGAGTCCGACGTCTGCTGCACCTCCAGCAACGCGGCGCAGGTGGTGGAGTCGCTGGACGCGGAGCAGGTGATCTTCCTGCCCGACGAATACCTGGCCCGCAACGTGGCGGCGTCTTCGTCCAAGCAGATCGTGTTTCCCAGCGCGCAGCCGGTGCCCCAGGAGCGCCGCGCGGCGGACGAGTCCAACGGCCTGCGCTACGAAATTGTGGGCTGGCATGGGCGGTGCGAGGTCCACGAGCAGTTCACGGTGCAGGACATCCGCGACGTGCGGGCGCAGTTTCCCGACGTGGTGGTGCTGGCGCACCCGGAGTGCAGCCCTGATGTCGTGGCGGCATCCGACTTCTCGGGATCGACTGGCGCCATGTCCCGCTACGTGACCCAGACCGACGCGCCCCGCTACCTGCTGCTGACCGAGTGCAGCATGGGGGACAACATCGCCGCCGAGGCGCACGACAAGGAGATGGTCCGCCTCTGCTCGGTGCGCTGCCCGCACATGAACGAGATCACGCTCGAGGAAGTGCTGGCGTCCCTGCGTGAAAACCGCTACCAGATCGAGGTAGAGCCAAGCGTGCGCGCCCGCGCCCGACAAGCGATCGAGCGCATGCTGGAGATCACCTGAGGCTGTCGGCGCCGGAGATTGCCGCGCGGTTCACCGTGTCGGCCCGTCGTTACACGACCTAGTCGTTGCTCACCGACACTTCACCTGTGCGGCCGTCATAACTCAGCAGAAAGTGTTGCAGGAACGTACGGCCGAGCAGCGCTTGGTGGGGTTGTCCGCCAGCCGCAAGATGAACGCCCGCGAACCGGCCATAGATTGTGAACGGCAGGTTCGGGACATGGATTTGTGCGACATGCACATTGAACTCGCTGGGCCCGCTGACGCCACTCATCAGCCTCCGATCAACGATTGGCAGACCCAGCTGGAGAGCGAGGCCAGCGTCAATACAATTCTCAACCGCTCCCGTATCAACCAGGGCCAAATAGACCGACGATTCCAGAGACGGCGACGGTCCGTTTGGGCGGTAGGATGAATCGAAGCCAATCTGAACACCGAGTGTCGGTCTGGAACCGAGCAGGAATTCTGGTCGACTAGGAAATCCGCAACTAGCTGTCGGCATTGACCGGGTGATAAAGAACCGACGCCGGCAGCGTTAGCGGCGGCTCGCCAATCCGGCGAAGCAAGAACGGTCCGCGCCCAAAGTTCCGCACGGCGATATCTGCTGCCTCCTGGAAGTCGTCGTAGGTTCCGAACACTTCTTCATCATGAACAATGACCCATTGGCCGAAGTGATCGGCTTCAAGTACGTCGCGCATCCGCTCGTAGGCGGCAATCTCCTGGGACAGGTTGGCCATTGACCCTCCGCTCACACTCCGAGCGACATTCCCGCTGAACTGGCCGCAGGGGCGGGAGACCATGTCGAGCATACGCGACTGTCAATTCCCTGACCGCCACGGAAATGCTCGCCCATGAGCCGTGCGATTGGCGGTCGCTAGCCGCTTGTCCGGGAACAGGACTGGCCGGGGTCCCTTAGCTCGCCAGGTACTCCCGCAGCGGGCGCGCCGCCTGCGAGCGCTGGAGCTTGCGCAGCGCTTCGACTTGCAGCTGGCGGATGCGCTCGCGCGTGAGCCCGAAGTGGGCGCCGATCTCGTCGAGCGTCCAGGGCTCGTTGCCGTCCAGGCCGAAGCGCAGCGTCAGGATGGTGCGCTCCCGGTCCGGCAGGATCGTCAGGGCGCGGTCGACGTCGTCGCTGAGTGACTCCACGAGCAGGCGCCCGTCCGGCGCCTCGGGCTCGGGATCCTCCACGAAGTCAGACAGCGGCTCCTCGCCGTCTTCGCCCACGGGCTGCTCCAGCGACATGGGCGAGCGACCGGCGCGCACGATCTCGACGATGCGAGTGGGATCGAGCTTCAGCACGTCGCCCAGTTCCTCAGCGGTGGGGTTGCGCTCCAGCTGCGTGGCCAGGTCCGGCGCGATCCGGCGAATCTTGCGCAGCGTCTCGACCACGTGCACCGGCAAGCGCACGGTGCGGGAGTCGTTGGACAGCGACCGCGTGATCGCCTGCCGAATCCACCACGTGGCGTAGGTGCTGAACTTGAAGCCGCGGCGCCAGTCGAAGCGCTCGACGGCCTGCATCAGGCCCAGATTGCCCTCTTGAATCAAATCGAGCAGCGGCAGGCCGCCCGTGGCGTAGCGCTTGGCCACGTTGACGACCAGGCGCAGGTTCGCGCGGGTCAGGTGGGCACGCGCTGCGTCGTCGCCGGCCTCGACGCGCTTGGCCAGCGCCACTTCCTCGGCGGCCGTGAGCAACGGCACCCGATTGATCTCATTGAGATAGAGGCGCAGCGTGTCTTCGATTGACGCGCCGACGCCGGGTTGGGGAACCGGGCTCGGCTCGGACGCCCAACCCCCACTGCCGCCCGACGACGCCTCATCGCTGGCCGTGCTGTCACGCGGCTCGAGCTGCGAGAGCGCGTCTTCCCAAGCGTTCGGGGCGGGAGAGGCCGTCACGTCAGTCGCGGGTGCCACCGGGGGTTCCTCGGTTCACTGCAGGTGTCCGCAACATGCGAACACCGGTGATTTCACAAGGGCATTTTACATGTTTTTACAGATTCTTCTGCACAAACTGTGCAAATCCTCACCTTCGGCTCGTGAATTCCGGTTGTTTGCCCCCGGCGGCGGTGGTAGCTTCGATTGACGCCGTCACACCCTTGGGGCGTGCCATTTGCGCACGGTAAGCCCCCGCGACGAGATTCTGCGGGCACTCAAAGTCGGCGGGGCCATGTTTGCGCCCGATATCGCCGACTGCGTGGGGACCGGTACGTCCGCCGTCCGACCGCACCTGGAGAGCCTGACGGCCGACGGCCTGGTGACGGCGAACCCCGTCCGCGGACGGCCTGGTCGGCCCCGCTATCGCTATCACCTGACGGCCAAGGGCCACGAGACCTTCGAGCGCACCTACGACGACCTTGCGTCCTGCATGGTGGACGCGGTGCTGGAGCTGGGCGGCGAGTCCCTGCTGCACGCCGTTCTGGAGCGGCACGAACGACGGCAGCTCGACAGATACATTCCCCGCGTCCGCGGCCTGTCGTTCGATCTCCGCGTGCACGAGGTGGCCCGCATCCTCGACGAGTGCGGCTATATGGTCGAGCTCGAGACCACGGACGACGGCTACCGCCTGCGTGAGCACAACTGCCCGGTTTCGCGCGTGGCCGAGGGCTGCACCGCCGCCTGCGAATCCGAGTTGCGCTTCATCCGCAAGCTGGTGCAGGCCGACGTCGAGCAGTTGGTGGTTTCGCCAAAGGGCGACCAGGCATGCTGCTATGCCATCCGCCGATGAGGACGGCCGCCGCGGTATAGACGGCGCCAGGCGAATCTACCTCGACCACGCGGCCACCACGCCGGTCGATCCCGACGTCATGGCTGCCATGCTTCCCTACCTCTCGGCGCACGCGGGCAATGCCAGCAGCCTCTATCTGGAGGGCCGCGAGGCGCGCGCCGCGCTCGACGACGCCCGCGAGGACGTGGCCGCCGTGCTGGCCTGCGACGCGGCGGAGATCGTCTTCACCGGCAGCGGCAGCGAGGCCGCCAACCTCGCGATCCGCGGTGCGGCCTGGCGTGCGCACCACGAGGGCCGACGCCACCTGGTGACGAGCGCCGTGGAGCACCACGCGGTGCTGCATACCGTGCAGCAGCTCGAGCGGCGGCACGGCTTCGCGGCCACCTACCTGCCGGTGGACGCCGACGGCCGGGTAGATCCCGCCGACGTGCTCGCCGCCGTGCGCGACGACACGGCGCTGGTGTCGGTGATGTACGCCAACAACGAGGTGGGCACGGTGCAGCCCGTAGCCGAGATCGCCGCGGCGCTGGCGGACCACCCGGCCCTGGTGCATACGGACGCCGTGCAGGCCGCTGGCAGCCTGAGCCTGGCGACCCCGGAGCTGGACGTGGACCTGCTCTCGTTGACGGCGCACAAGGTGTACGGACCGAAGGGCGTGGGCGCGCTGTACGTGCGGCGCGGCGTGCGGCTGGCGCCGCAGATCGTGGGCGGCTCGCAGGAGCGCAATCGCCGCGCGGGTACCGAGAATGTGGCCGGCGCGGTCGGCTTCGCGGCGGCGCTCACCCGCGCGGATGCCGAGCGCACGGCCAGCAACGCTGCAAACGGCCGCCTCACGGACATCCTCATCGACGGGCTGACGGAGATGCCTCGGGTGCGCTTGACCGGGCCGGCCGAGCGCCGTCTGCCGAATTCCGCCAGCCTGGTGATCGAGGGCGTGGA
>DAOUKN010000191.1:0-8454 GCA_034421255.1 Chloroflexota bacterium
ACGAGGGCCGCGTCGAGTTCACCTTCGACGACGAGCCACCGGTCACAGCAGGCCCAGGTTCCGTGCTCTACGCGCCTCGCGGCTCCCGGCACTCCCTGCGCGTCGTCGGCGACGAGCCGCTGCTGATGATGTGCTTCCTCGCGCCCAATCACCCGGACGACGAGGTTTCGGCCTAGACCCAGCGGTTCCCGTCGGCTGGAGGCTCCCGCGCCGGAAATCCTTGCCCAATCAGTCCGTCATTCCCGCGAAGGCGGAAATCCATCGGCCATCCAACCTCAAGGCGCCAAAGATCCCCTGGCGATTCCATCGGCTGCCCGAGTTACGAAGTGACCACGCCTAACGGGCAAGTTCGAGCCTCGGGTCGCGGTGGGCGTCGGGGCGCAGCTCGGATAGGCGAATCAGGCCGCGGTGCCAGGGGTAGCCGTGCGGCACGCGCTCGGCGTTGATCGCCGGGCTGGTCCAGAAATACTGGACCACGGCGTCTTCCGGCGCCGTATAGGTCTTGATGTGGTTGCCGGCCAGGTCTTCGAGCACGCCCACCCGCTGGCCCTTGCGCACCTTCTGACCGATGCTCACTTCCGACTGCCAGTAGCCGCTCTCCAGCGACTCCATGCTCCAGCGCCGCGGACCGAGGATCGCTTGGGGCGGAACCGGCGCCGGCTCGCCGTCGATCATGTCGAAGCGCTTCAGGGCGTTCGCCAGCGACTGATACTGAAGCTCGATCTCCGCCGGATCCTGGACGCCGTTCTGCCCGATCTCCGTCCAGACGTTCGCGACGCCTTCGCGCATCAGCGCGAAGGGCAAACCCTGGTCCAACTCGGAGAACCTGTCCTGGACGTCGGCCTGGCGCGGGTCCAGGTAGGGCACCGGCATCGAACCGGCCAGCCGCCAGGTGGCCCGCCGCAGACGCTCGCTCGTCGTCGGGTCGGCGAAGGCCACCCATGGGTCGAGCGCCTGCACGTACTCGCCGGCGTGCATGTCGACGTGGAAGTCGAGGTCGCGCAACAGATTGAAGATGCAGTCGATCTGGAACTCGGAGTAGGTTCCCTCGGGCCGGCCCGCCGGCTGGAAGTGCAGCTCGCGCTCGTCAACGGGGGATAGCTGCGTCGACCGGGTGAAGAAGGCCCGCGTGCTTATGATCGGGATGATGCGGACCTCGCCGCGCAGGGTCGCGGGATTGAGCTCCCGAAAGAGGCGGATGGCGCCGTGAATCCCAGCAAACTCGCCCGCGTGCATGCCCGAGGAGACGCCGAACTTCGGACCCGACCGCGCGCCGACGACCGTGCCGACGGGTACTTCCAGCTCCTCGCCCGAATGGTGGACGTACCGCTCGATCCGTGAGGTCTTGGATCCGCCGCGAGTGCTCATGCCGCCTCCCAGCCGCACCAGTCGAGGACGAATGCAATCGCCGTCTTCGTCACCGGAGCCAGATCGTTCAGGTCGAAGAACTCATCCACCGAGTGCGCGCCGCCGCCGCCGCCCGGACCGAAGAGACAGCCCGACGTTGCGCGGTTGAGGCTGTGCTGGTGCAGGTCGCAGAAGCCGGTGATCGCCACCGGCCCGAGCGGCTGTCCCGTGGCGACCCGGTGCGCCTCGGCCAGATGCGTCACCACGGCGTTGTCGTCGCCCATGTCCAGCGGCTCCAGAGACAGGCCCGGAAACGTCACTTGCGGCGGATGGTCGCGCAGCCATTCATCCTGCGCGGCGGCCTCGGCCACCGTCGCCTCGATCTCGGCCCGCGCGTCGGCCACCGTCTCGGGCGGCATGAAGCCCAACGTCGCGTCCAGCACGCAGCGGGCGGCGACCGTGCCGACCCACTCGCCGCCGGTGATGCCGTAGACGTTGAAGTGGATGGGATGCTCGGTGCCGGCCCAGCGTGCCGGCACGTTCAGATTCTTGCGCGACTCGAGCTCGCGCAGCGCCCGGATCACCACCCACGCCTTTTCGATCGCGTTTACGCCGTGGGTGGCCGAGATGTACGGCACCGGTTTGCCGTGGATGGTGACGCGGAAGGCCACGTGACCGGGGTGAGCCACGATCGCGCGACCCAGGCCGGTGCCGTCGAGCATCAGCACGCCGTCGGCCTCGTAGCCCGCCGCCGCCAGCGCCAGCGAGCCGTTGCCGGAACATTCCTCGTCGATGGTGGTCTCGAGGATCAGGTCGCCCTTGAGGCGCAGCCCCGCGTCCTGCAACGCCTGCACCACGAAGAGCATCTCGCAGCAGCCGGCCTTGTCGTCCTGGGCACCGCGGGCATAGAGGCGGTTCCCGTCGATCTCACCGCCCCAGGGATCGCGGCTCCACAGCTCGACCGGCTCAGGCGACGTAGTGTCCACGTGCGCGTTGAGGATCAGCGACCTCCCGCCGCCGGTCCCCGGCCAGCGGCCAGCCACGTTGGGCCGGTTCTCGTAGGACCAATCGGTGGGGCTCCAGGTTGGATAGCGGGCCAGCGCTTCGGGATCGCATTCGATCATCTCCACGTCGAGACCGAGCCCCTTCATGCGACGCGCCATCCACTGCTGCGCCGCCAGCTCCTCGCCGCGCGCGCTTGGAATGCGGACAAACTCTTGAAGGCTGGCGACGTGATCGCCATGGCGCCGGTCGAAGGCCTCCCAGGCCGCCGCCCGCGCGGCGACGAGGTCAAGCGTCGCGGTCATCTCGACCTGCTTCCGCCAGCGTGACCGTCCGAGCGAACCATGGGTCGCCGTCGGGGCGACCTTCGGAGTCGACGGCCATGCTGGTTGTGACGGCCAAGACCACGCCGTCGAACGGTGCGGTCACCTCGTGCAGTGGCTCGCCGAAGTAGTCCCAGATCTGTCCCAACACTTCACCGGCGTCAACCGGCGCGCCCGGCGTGGCCGCCGGCACCCACAGTCCGGCTGCGTCGGCGGTGTGGCTCCATATCCTCGGTCCGACGACCGACAGCGGCACGGCGCGTTTCGTCGCGATGCCGTCGATCACATCCAGGGCATCCAACACGCTCAGCAGGTCGTCCAGAAGGACCTCGGCGTCACCGACGACATCGGACACGCCGCCGCCCCCCGAAATGATGAGCGCCGCCCGGCTTCGAGTCGCCATGCGGCCGGCCGCACCCAGTTCGAGCGCCGTAGGGTCATCCTGGTCCACGGCAACGCGCATGTCGGCTCCACAGGCCACGGCCATGGCCAGGGACTCGAACTGCGAAGCCGCCGGAGGAACGGCAGCCCAATGCGCGTGCAGTTCGGTCAACTCACCGCCGCGAACGTCGATGTGAACGTCGGCGTCCGCCAGCGCTTCGGCAACGGCTTGAGCGATGCGGTCGCTCGCCGACGGATCGCCCGCGTTCCCGGCGGCCGTAAACGCCCCGGCCACAGCACGGCCATCCAGCGGGCAGAATCGGGCGGCGCGCTGATAGAATCCCGCCACGTCCACCACCGGAACCACGCGCACGCGGCCCTTGGTCAGCAGCCCGGGCAGACGCTTCGCCAACATGCGGCAGGCCGAGATGCCCGGATACGCCGTGCCGCCCAGGCCGCCGACGATGTTGACCACCGGGCCCGGCGTCGCCGCGGAGATTTCGATCAGCGGAATCTCAGCCGATGGATGCCCGGGCACGGCAATCGTCCGAAGCTCTAGCTCAGCCGTCATGAATCAGCCACCTGACGCCAATCCATGCGACCAGACGAACCTGAGCGATTCGAATCTCACGCGTTGGCCGGTCGGCAGTGCGGGAGCATGAAGTTCCCACCGGGATTGCGGCGCCGGAGTTTAGCATTCTGACAATACGGGAGATTTTGATCTGCGGACCGGAGAACGTCTGAATCGCCAGACAAATCCGGGCTGCTTCCCACCACTTCACACGAAGATAAATTGATCCTTAGCAGCATATTTCATTGAATGGTTCTCTAGATGTTCAAGGTGGCTCTGGCCACATGCTACTATTGCGTAAACGCGTATCGGTTCAATGCATGGTCACCTCACGGCTCGCGGGCAAGGCTGCCATCGTCACCGGCGCGGCATCGGGCATCGGGCGCGCCAGCGCCGTTCGATTTGCCCGCGAAGGCGCCAGGGTGGTGATCGCCGATATCAATGAGTCCGGGGGCGAACAGTCGGCCGAACTGATTCGGCGGGAAGGCGGCGAAGCGTCGTTCAAGCATTGCGACGTGTCCGACGCGACGAATGTGCAGGCACTTGTCGAGGAGACCCTGGCCGCCCACGGCCGCATCGACATCCTGTTCGCCAACGCCGCCTACCTGGACGAGCTTTTCGGCGCTGCCGAAACGTCCGAGGAGGTCTGGAACCGGCACATCGGCGTCACCCTCACCGGCGTTTTTCTGTGCTGCAAGTACGTCATACCCCACATGATTCAAGCTGGCGGCGGATCGATCCTCGCGACCTCATCGGTGGGCGGCTCGGTCGCCTTCGATCGACAGGCCGCCTACTGCACCGCCAAGGCGGGCGTTGAGATGCTGATGAAGACGATCGCGCGCGACTATGGCCGCGCCGGCATCCGCGCCAACGCCCTCGCGCCCGGCGCGGTGTATACGCCGGTGATGGACGACGTGAAGCGCCGGAATCCCGACGGGTGGGACCAGGTCCTGCGCGACATGAGCCTGCTGGAGCGAATCTGGGCCGAGCCGGAGGACATCGCCGCCGCCGCCGCATACCTCGTCAGTGACGAAGCCGCGTTCGTCACGGGCACCGTGCTCACCGTCGACGGCGGGTGGACGGCGCACTAGCCCCGCGTCCATGCACCGGTGCACTACGATCGTTCAAGCGAGACCTGAATGACTCGCCCATCGGTTCGGACCGTGACGCTGCCAGCGAGATCGGTGCGAAAGACCTCCGCGCCATGCGCACGGAGGCGGCGCAGGGCGCCGTCCCGCGGGTGATCGAAGGCGTTGTCGAGACCGGCTGACACAATCGCAATCTGAGGGTCGACGGCATCCAGAAACCGCGCAGTTGACGAGCTGTTGGAGCCGTGGTGCGGAACCTTGAGCACGTCGGCGGGCTGCAGGACTCCGGACGCCACCAGCTCCGCTTCGGCGGAGGCTTCGATGTCGCCGGTCAATAGCATCGCGGATGCCCGATATGCCAGGTACAGCACGACCGACCGATCGTTGTCGTCGGGCGGACCCGGTTCCGGCGGGTTGAGCACCGAGAGTTCCACCTGGGGATGCCATGCCAGCGCCTCGCCGCGCCGGACCTGCCGAACTTCCGCGCCAACGTCGCGGGCAAGGGTCAGAACATCCCGCATCACGGGATGGCTCAGGTCGTCATCGGCGTGCACGACGGTCCCGACGGCGAATTCGCGCATGACCGTCGGTGCGCCGCCAATATGGTCGCCGTCGGCGTGCGTCAGCACCAGGTAGTCGAGGCGATCCACGCCCAACCGTCGCAGTTGCGGAACGATTGCCGCGCCGGCGGTCCGCGCATCGGGCCCCGCGTCCACCAGCATGGCGGCGTCGTCCAACCGCAGCAGCAGGGCGTCGCCCTGGCCCACGTCCAGCGCGCGCAATTCCAGTTCGCCTGCTGCCAGCGGTGGGAGCGCGCTTGCGTCCGGACGCGCCCGGATAACGCTGGCGACCACGATGAGCAGCGCCGCCAGCAAGAGGAGCGCCGCCAGGCGAGGTCTCGCGGCCGGACCAAGCGGTGGCAGCCCGGCCCGACGCAAGCGCCCGCCAACGACTTCGATCCCCCGCCGGATCCATTGGATCGGTGCGGCGCCTCGCGCGATCAACCGCACCAAACAAGTCCTCGCCGGTCGGATTCCTCTGCTACGAGGTCAGGAACCGTTTCGCTCAGAATCCTGGGGCACGGCAAGCGGTCAGACCGAAACCGTCGTCTCGGAGATTGGACGCGGACGGTCAGAGCGGACGCACGTGCCCATCGCCGCGCACGACCCATTTGTACGTGGTCAGCTCGCGCAAGCCCATCGGTCCCCGAGCGTGCAGCTTCTGGGTGCTGATGCCCACCTCAGCGCCGAGCCCGAACTCGCCGCCGTCCGTGTACTGGGTGGACGCGTTCACGTACACCGCGGCCGCGTCGACCTCGTCGAGGAAGCGCTCGGCGTTGATGAGCGAGCGGGTCACGATGGCCTCCGAGTGGCCGGATCCGTGCGTCTGAATGTGGCTCAGGGCCTCGTCAATGCCATCCACCACGACCACCGACATGCGCAGGTCGAGCCATTCGGTGTCGAGGTCATCGGCCTCCAGGTCCACGACCCGCGCGAGGCCGTCCAGCAGCGGCAGCGCCTCGGCGTCGGCGTGCATCTCGACGCTCTTGTCCGCCAGCGCCTGTCCCACCGCGGGCAAGAACTCAGCCGCCATGCTCCGGTCGACGAGCAGAGTGTCCAGCGCATTGCAGATCGACGGCCGCCGGGTCTTGGCGTTCACCACGATGCGCTCGGCCGCCGACAGATCGGCGCTCGCGTCCACATAGGTGTGACACACGCCCCAGCCGGTTTCGATCACCGGCACCGAGGCCGTCTCGGTCACGAAGTCGATCAGCCCCTGGCCACCGCGAGGCACCACGACATCCACGCCATGGCGCGCCTGCAACAGCTCGCGCACCAACTCCCGGTCGGGGTTGGTGATGGCCTGGATGGCATCCGCCGTCACTCCCGCCGCCACGAGCGCCTGGCGCGCCAATTGGACCAACGCGCCGGTGCTGTGCTGGGACTCGCTGCCGCCGCGCAGAATCACCGCGTTGCCGGCCTTGAGACCCAGGGCCGAGATGTCGATGGCCACGTTCGGACGCGACTCGAAGACAGCCCCGATCACACCCAGCGGCACCCGACGTCGGGCCACCTCCAGGCCGTTCGGCAAGCGGCGCGCGTCGACGGACTCTCCGACCGGGTCGGGGAGGCCGATCACGGTTCCCAGCGCGTCGGCGATCCCATCGATCCGCGCCGGAGTGAGCGTCAGGCGGTCGATGAAGGCGTCGTCCCGACCGGCGGCGCGCGCCTGCGCGACGTCCCGGGCGTTCGCCGCCAGCACGTCGGTCTGCTCGGCACGGAGCGCGGTCGCCATCGCCTCGAGCGCCTGGTTCTTGGCCTCGGCGTCCAGCTTGGCGACTTCCCGCGCGGCGCGGCGCGCCGCCGCGACCAGATCGGGGACGCTCGGCCGAACGGCGGTCGGCGCGTCAATTGCGGCGTTGATGACGTCCTCCTCGGTCGAGGCTAGGCACTGTCGAGCAGTACCAGGTTGTTGCGATGCACGGCTTCCGCCCCATGGTCGTAGTCGAGGATCGACGCGATCAAGTGTGACGGCCGGCCCAGGATCCGCACCAAGTCGTGCGAGGCATAGTTTACGAGTCCGCGGGCAAAGACTCGGTCGTCGGGTCCGGCCACCGCCACGACGTCACCGCGGATGAAATCGCCATCGACGGCGCAAATGCCGGCGGGGAGCAGACTCCGCCCGGCATCGGTGAGCGCCTGCTTGGCGCCCCCGTCGACGCGCAAGGTGCCGCGCTCGGTGGCCGCGGAGCTGAGCCAGCGAGCTCGGCTGGTGCGGGTCACTTGTCGCGGCGCAAATCGCGTGCCGAGACGCTCGCCGGCGGCGATGCGCGGGAGGACATCGGGCAGATTGCCGCCGGCGACGACGACCTCGATACCGTCGAAGCTGGCGCTGCGCGCCGCCTCGACCTTCGACCGGACGCCTCCCGACCCGCCGGCGCCGGCCGCTCCCGCCGCGCTGGCCAGCAGCTCGTCGGTCATCGAGTGTCCGTCACGAATCAGCTCCGCGTCCGGATGGCGACGCGGATCGCCGGTATAGAGACCGTCGGTCCCCGTGAGCAGGATCAGCAAATCGGCGTCGACCAGTTGCGCGATCAGGGCCGACAGCGGGTCGTTGTCGCCAAACCGCAGTTCCTCCGTCGCAACCACGTCGTTCTCGTTGGCGATCGGCAACACGCCCTGATCCAGCAGTCCGGTGAGGGCGTTGCGCGCGTTGAGAAATCCGTCGCGCGTGGTCAAGTCGGCGCGGGACATCAACGTCTGCGCCACGGTGATATCGTGCGCCGCGAACACGGTGCCGTAGCGGGCGATGAGCGGCGCCTGCCCGACGGCCGCCAGAACCTGGCGCGTGGTGAGCTGATTGCCGCGCAGCTGGAGCTTGGCGCGTCCGGCCGCCACGGCCCCGGAGGACACGAGCACCACCTCCGCGCCATCCCGAATGAGCGACGAAATCTGCGCCGCGATCTGCTCGATGTAGCCCTCGTTGAGGCCGGCGGGCGTCGTGAGCAGCTGCGTGCCGCATTTGACGACGATGCGCTTTCGACCAGACATGGTGACCGGGGCTCCAGATCCGCCGTGCCGCTCGGGTGCGTGATTGTAGGGACTCGCCGATATAATGGCGCTCCCCCGCGCCGCGCGCCTTGTGGCGCGCCCAGCCCGAAGGAACTCACGGCCATGGATCGGGACAACAGCGACGCGATCCGGAACGTGGTGTTCGTGGCGCACAGCGGCGCCGGCAAGAC
>DAOUKN010000192.1:0-7699 GCA_034421255.1 Chloroflexota bacterium
GTGATCATCCTGGGACAGGCTGAGCGTCGCCGCCACCACGTCCGCCAGCATTCCGGGCGTCTCGGCGTTCATGGCGCGGATTTGCGCTTCTTCGGATATGGCGTCGCTGAGGCGCGCGACGCGCTGGAAAAGCTCCAGCACCTTCGGCATCGCTGCGCGTGAGGCCTCGGGGTCTTCGTCCAGATCCGCCACGACCTGACCCACGACCCGCACGATGGGGTATTCGCTGATGACCGAGACCACGCGGACGCGCCGGACGCCGTGCACGAGCACGCTGGTCGTCCCGTCCGGCAACCGCAGCATGCGGATGATCCTCGCCTCGGTCCCCAGCTCGTGCAGGTCCTCGAAGCCGACCTCTTCCTTGTTGGGGTCGCGCTGGGCCACGGCCAGGATCCGCCGGTCGCGGGCCAAGGCGTCCTCGATGGCCGACACGGAACCCTCGCGACCCACGAGGAACGGCGTCATGGTCTCGGGGATGGGATAGAGCGATTCGGCGCGCAGGGGCAGCACCGGCAGCTCCACTCGCTCGTCCCCGGACGCGTCCGGATCGTCGGGGTCGATGAACTCGAATTCCGGCGGGAGCGGCTCGTGCTCGAGGATGGTCATGGGACCGGGCTGATCTCTGGAACCGAGCGCCCGATCTGGCGCAGGAACTCCAGCGGATTGTCCGCCACCACGGTCTCGGTTTCGTCGGCGTTAAGTCCCGCCCCGCGCGCGACGCGGCGCGCCAAGGGCTCCGACAACAAGTCGCCCGGGGCATGCGCGTCGCTGTTGACGAGCAGCCGCGCTCCCGACGCCCGAGCCAGCGCGGCCACGTGCCCGTTGGTGAGCGAGTGCCCGCGGCGCGCTGAGAGCTCCAGCCACTTGCCGTTTCGCTGCGCCAACTGCGCCAGCTCCGGACTCAGCAGGCCCGGGTGCACCAGCGCGTGCACGTAGTCCGACTCCAACGCCGCGCGGTTGGTGCCGGCGGCGACCGGCTCGGCGATGGTCTCGCCGTGGACGCCCACAATCTCGGCACCGGCTTCCGCCGCGCGGCGCGCCACGGCGTCGATCTCGCCCGGTGGCACGTGGGTGATCTCGACGCCCGGGATGGCCACGATGCCCCACGCCTCCTCCGCGATGCGGCAATCGCGGGCAAGGGCCGGCACCAGCGTGTCGACGTTGGCGGGGCTGGCGTGATCCGTCACGGCCACGGCCGTGTAGCCCGCGACGTGGCAGCGCCGCAACAGCTCGATCGGCGACAACTCGCCGTCGCTGAGAAACGTGTGGGTATGAAAGTCGAAGAGCACGAAAGGCCCGCTGAGTTTCGGGGGAGGCCCCTGATTCTATGAGGCTGCATGCCGCGGACTCAATGCCCTGCCGTCTGAGCTCTTCCGTCGGCGGTTCCACCCATGGCGGCGCGATTCGCGCCGGTACTATGGCGCGATGAGCCCGATTCCCGCGCGTTACAACACCGGCTACAACGTCGGCGTGGGCGGAGCCGTGGTCGATGGCGACCGCGTCTTGCTCGTGCGCCGCGCCACGGCCTACGGGCGAGGCAATTGGCAGATTCCGGGCGGCTTCTGCGAGTCCAATGAGACCCTTCCCGAGGCCGCTGTCCGTGAGGTCCAGGAGGAAGCCGGCCTCACGACCGAGGTCCAGGGATTGCTGGCGGTGCGCTCGCGGCACGCCGAGGACCACTCCACCTACGTGGTGTTCCTGCTCCGGCGCGTCGCCGGTGAGCCCGCGCCCGGTGACGAAGTCGACGCCGCCCGCTTCTTCACGTTGGAGGAAATCGACGAGCTGGAAAAGGTCCCGGAAATCAACCGCGCCATCGCCGCGCGGGCGCTCAGCCCCTCGCGCGAGCTCCTCCAGCGCGCTGCGGTCGAGTCGCCGATTCCGGGACCCTACGACCTCTTTCTCGGTTAAGCCGCTTTAGACCAACGCCAGCGGACGCACCGGCGATCCGGTGGCGCCCACCAGCTTGAGCGGCGAGAGGATGAATCCGAACTCGTAGACGTCGTCGGCGGCTAGGGTTTCCAGATCGGCCATCTCCAGGATGTGAATCCCGTTGCGCGCCAGGAAGATCAGGTGCACAGGCATGGCCGCGCCGGGGATGACCTGCTCGAACGCCGCCGTGTCCGATCCGCCCAGGAAGATCCCACGCTCCACCAGCCACTCGGCGGCGTCGGCATTGACGCCGGGCTGTCCCTCGCTCTCGGCCAGATACGCCGGCGGGTCGTTCCAATGGCGCATCCAGCCCGTGCGCACCAGGACGCAGTCGCCGGCGCGGATTTCCACGCCTTGCGCCTTGGCCACGCCTTGCAGGGTTGCGGCATCGGCCCCGTAATCCGGCGGCAGGATGTCCACGCCCTCCGCGCCGGCCACGTCGAGCAGCACGCCGCGCCGGACCACGGGCTCGATGGTCTCCACGCCGATGGACTTCATCCCCCGCCCGCCCTGCTGATTGCAACTGGCGTCCACACCGCCGAATAGCTGTCCGTGCTCCGAGACGTGCGCCAGGGAGTCGATGTGCGTGCCGGTGTGGCCGCACATGACGATCAGCTCATTGGACGAGCTGTAGCCGCCGGGCCGAAAGGTGTCGCCGTGGCGCCGCTGCAGCGTGAAAATGTAGGGCGGATGGGCCGGATGCACCGGCATGTCCATCTCATAGCTCGTGCCCAGGTCGTACACGCGCGACGCTGCAAGTTGGTCGATCATTTCAAGTTTCGCCGCCGTTGCCTGTGCCATTGGTGGATCCTCCGGTCAATGCCGAGCAGGTGGCCGTTCCCGCCATAGTGGCGCACCGCGCCGCCTCCGGACCACCGGCCGCGCGTAGAATCTGCCGTCCGCCCACCTCTGGCGATGCCATGGCCCCCGAAAGCGTCACGCTGCGGAACGGCGAGCGCATGCAGATCGAGCGCCTCCTCCCGCCGATGGACACGTTTGGGGGCCGCGTCCGCACCTGGGAACCGCTTCAAGACGATCTGTTCAGCGGCGCGCTGGCGGAGACGCTCTTCACGCCGCATTTCGTGGGAACCATCGACGGCGAATACGCCGGATCGCTGGGTTACTACGTCCCCACCGACACGCGCGACGTCGGCATCGTGGAGTTCGTGGCGACCGAGGACCGGCACCGCCGCAAGGGCGTGGCCGACGCGCTCATGTCGCGCATGCTGCAAGAGTTTGTGGCGAACGGCGGCCAGGCGCTCCATCTCTGCACGACCAATCCGGTCGCCGGCCACCTGTATGAGAACCACGGGTTCTGGTACCGGGTCGGCGACGGCATGCGCTTCACCGTGGCGGACGCGGAAGATTTCGACGCGACGTATCTGGCGTTCGACGGCGATTCAGTCGTGCGGGACGCCGTCTGGGGCGATCTGCCGCGCGCCGCCATCCTCTATAACATGCGCGAGCCGGCCTGGCTGCTCAAGGAGGTCCTGGACGACTGCCTCCGCGACACCCGCTACGAGTATCACTTCGCGCGCCTAAAGCTCCGGGTGGAGAATGCGCAGGGCGCCGTGCTGGTCCTGGCCACGCCAAGGAACCGCGTGGTGGGGCAAACGGTCTTCGTTCGCCGCGATACGTACCCGCAGCAGCACGTGGCCACCCTCTCGCTGCGCGTGGCGCCGGCCTACATGGAGCACGCCGTGGGGTTGTTGGGGGCGGCGGTCGACCGTGCTCGCGAGATCGGCGTGAGCGTGCTGGAGTTTCCCGTCGCGGCCTCAGACCCGGACCTCGCGGCCATCGCAAGCGCCGCCGGCTTCACCGAGGCGGCGCGCCTGCCTGATCGCATCCGCAATGGGCAGGGGTGGGTCGATCTGTGCTTGTTCGAGCTGGCGCTAGACCCGCCGGCTCGCGCCTTCCACGCGTCCGAAACCTATTACGCCAATCGCCACCCCTGGCACGTGGAGCGCATCGCCGAGGGGTGAAGCAAGCCGGTTCAGACCCGTTGGATCATTTCTGGCTCCGGCGGAGATTGGCGTTGCCGAACTGATCACGCCGCTTGGGAGTGGTCGAGCTCGCGGTCATCCCCGACTACAGGCGGCTCTCAACTTCGGGCATCGAACGCGTCTCGAAGGCCGTCAGCAATCAGGTGGACTGATAGAACCAAGAGAACAATCGGTACCGCAGGCGTTAGCCAGCCTTGGACGGCGAATACGGAATTGCCCATCATTTGGCCGGCCATCCGTCCCCAACTGACGGCTGGGGCGGGACTGCCGAGGCCAAGGAAACTCAGTGTGACGTCTGTCAAGAGTGCTCCGGCCAGCCCGTAGGCGGCGGCCACAGCCACCGGGCCCGCCAGATCCCTAAGCACAAGACGCGCGATGTCCGATCGATCAGTTTCCGTCGCCGGCGAATCCGCGGCATCAGCGGGGTGTCGCTGGATGAGGACTTGACGGCGGACCAGACGTGCAATCCCGGGCCAACTGATGATCCCAATGACCAAGGCCACATTTCCGGGTCCGAAAGCCACGAATATTGGGATCATGAGGAATATCGCAAGGAGCAACGGCGGGAAGGTCATGCCGAGATCGGTGACCCGCATGAGGACGCCGTCGATAAGTCCGCCCCGGAAGCCCGCGGTTGCACCAACAGCGAAGCCGATGACCAGGCTGATCGCCACCGCTGTCACGCCTACCGATAGTGCTGTGCGCGCGCCGTGCAGCAGCAGGCTAAAGATGTCGCGACCAAGGCGGTCGGTCCCGAGCCAATGGGAAGCGCTTGGTTCCGCCATCGATCTCAGCGGGATAGCGTCATGCGGACCATGAGGGGCCGCCAGCGGCCCGAGAACGGCGATTGCGACGAACCCGAGAAGCATGACGAAACCGGCGACGGCCGGCCGGCTGGACAGAAAACGACGCCGCGCGATGCTCCATGGACGGTGCGCTAAGGGACGGTCGAGCAGTTCAAGCGGTGGGCCGAACTGTCGCCCGGCGGCGCCGTGGCTGGACGTCGCCGGCTCGCCGGTGGCGGGCGTCGAGCTTCGAGAGGAACCGCGAACGCGCGGGTCCAGCCAACCGTAAGCCACGTCGGTGAGGAGCCTGGCCGCCACCACGGCGACCGCGGCAACGAGCAGCGCCGCGGTCTGCACCGGGTAATCACGCTCCACCAATGAACTGAGCGTGAGTCCACCCAGGCCGGGCAATACGTGCATCATCTCGACGACGATAGCGCCGCCGATAAGAGGTGGGAGATAGAGACTCAGATTTCGCACCAAGTGCAGCCCGGCGCTGCGGAGCACGTGCCCTGAGGTCACGGGTGACTCAATTGAGTCCTCGGCAGGTTCGGTCTGTTCGGGATCTCCAGAGCGCGGGTTCAGCATCGATTGCTGGGTGTGACGCATGTGCATCGCTATGAAAGGCAGCGCCAAGGCAGCGGTCGGAATGATGGAGTAGCGAAACGTTGCCAGACCGAAAGATCCGCCAGTGCCCGGCAGCCCGCCAATCCCGATGACAGGCAGCCATCCCAGACGAACTGCAAATGTCTCAATTCCCCAGATGACAAGGAGTATCGGTGGGATCGAAGCCAGGAGGATAGGGATTGCACCGAGCGAACGGACAAATCTTGATTCTTGGAACCTTGCCGAGATTACACCAAATGCAGTCCCTATCGCTGCGGCAACGATGAGTGCAAACGAAACAAGTGTCAATGTTACCTTGGCTGCCTCTCCAACTAAATCTGAAACCGGGCGGTAGCTCTCAATTGAAACGCCTAGATTTCCGGTCAGAATCTCCTTCATCCAAAAGAAATAGCGCACTGGCCCTGGTGATTCAGCGCCAAGTTGGCGCTGCAATTCCTTGCGCTCTTCCCCGGATCTCCACGCTTGATCTTGTCCGGAAGACCGCGCCTGCTCTTGTCCCAGAATGCCCGCTCGATCTTGGATAGAAAGCGCTACTTGATCGTAACGTCCAAAGAGATTGACAACAGGATCGCCAGGAATCATGCTTACTAACAGAAAAACAACGACTGAAACTCCCAGAAACAATTGGATTGAGATGAGCAAACGTCGAAGAACGTATTCGATCATTGATCCAGACCTCAGTTCACATGGTCGTTACAGTTTTGCTGCTAAAGACAACATTAGACTCGGCGAGTCTATCTAGAGCGCGTATCTCTGGCAAGTCCGTTTCTCGCATGGTGTAGATTGCGCCACAGCCTGAGAGACAGGTGCAGTTCAGGATCGGCGCGCGGCCACCATCTAGTGATGTTCAGGCGGCCCGTGTTGCGATTCAGCCGACGCTTTGCCGCACGGTGATGCTCCGGTACCGGGATAGTTCCGCGGGTACCTGCGTCGGACGGCCTCGCCGACGAGGCCGCGTGCGAATTCCCAAGGCTCCGGCGCGCCGTCGGTAGTGATGGAGTTGATGCCGATCACGTGCGTTCGGCGCGCGCCGTGCTTGCACCGGACCCGGTCGCGTCAGGGTCCGTGCTCCCCGCCGCAAAGGCATTCCGAAGACCGTCGGCGACGAGGTGAGCCGACAGGACCAGGAGAACGATCAGGACTGTGGGGGTTACGCCCGTCGCGGTAGTCAGAAGCGCGAGACCTCGCGATTGCCCGATCATCTGTCCCCAGGTCATTGCCGGCATGGAGGCGCCAATGCCCAGGAAGCTCAACGCGGCCTCCGCCAAGAGCGCCGCGGCGAGACCGTAGGCGGCCGCCACCGTCAACGGGCCTGCCAGGCTGGCAATCTCTTGACGCTCCGGTTGTGCTGGGTCGCGCTCCGGCCCATTCGAGTCGGCGGCGGCGCCCGCATGACGCCGCAGGATGAGTTGCCGGCGGATTAGCCGGGCGAATCCGGGCCAGCTGACGATCCCAATCGTCACGGCCACCACGCTCCCTGGGCCGACCACTCCTAACAGTAGTGGGATCACGAGAAACATCATGAGGAAGAGTGCGGGGACGGTCGTGACGACATCCGTGATCCGCATCAGGACGCCGTCGACCAGACCGCCGCGACCGGCCGCGGGCACACCCACGGCCAAGCCGATCACGAGGCTGATTGCTACGGCCGCCACGCCCACCCCAACCGACCCTCGGGCTCCGTGCAGCAGCAGGCTGAAGACATCGCGACCGAAGCTGTCGGTTCCAAGCCAATTGGAAGCGCTCGATGACCGCAGGGCGACCACCTCGTAGAGTTCGTAGGGGGCCACGAGCGGCCCAAGAACGGCAATGGCAACGAATGCCAGCAGCACGACAAGCCCGGCCATGGCCGGACACTGTGACCGGAAGCGGCGTCGCGCGGTGCTCCATGGATGGTGCTCTAACGGACGGTCGATCAACTCCAGTGGCGGGCCGAGCTGTGGCGCAGTGGCGTCGCGCCCAGTCGTGGGAGGCTCGCTGGGCGTGGGCGTCGACCTGCCTGCGGGTTCGCGAATGCTCGGGTCGAGCCACGCGCAAAGCACGTCGATCAGCAGCCTCGCCGCAAGCACCGCAACCGTGGCGGCGAGGATGGCCGCCGTCACCACCGCGAATTCGCGCTGAAACAGCGACCTATATGCCACGTGCCCCAATCCGCCCAGGGATAGCAGCGACTCGACCACCAACGCGCTGCCCACGAGGGGCGCCAGGGATAGGCTGAGGTTTCTCAGCAGCGACACCCCGACGCTCGGCAGCATGGATAGCGAGCGCGCGGCCAGTTCGCCAGAGCCCTGGGCGGCTATTTCTCCTGCTGGTTCTTCCACGGGCGCGTGCAACATCGCGTGCTGCGCGTAGCGC